>CAZPEE010000028.1:0-2060 GCA_964585525.1 uncultured Cocleimonas sp. | reverse complement strand
CCCAGTCCATGCGGTAGTGGAATCTGTTTTTCCGGGTTTTTAGAATCTGTCAAAACCTGAAAATAAGCACAGCCATGTAATTGTTTTTGGATAGTAACTTGCCTTTCTTTTGCTCTTGTCTTAAAACGCTCACGAACCACACTATCGGACAAGTCAAGCTGTTGCGTGGTTTCACCCGTCATGTCCTGTAAAACCATTTTACCCGCATCGGGTAGCGCCAACTCAACAGGATCGACCACATGCAAAGCAAAAACAGGGTGACTGTTCACCATTTCCAGTAAATGGGGTTTAATTTCATCGGTCAAATCAGCAAAATCACTGATCAAGTAAATATGGTTTCCGCGTACTGACTGGTTTTGTATTTGCGCTAAAACACTTATTAAGGACGGCGCGTCAAGCATTTCTTTAGGCACACAGGCTCCAGCTGATTCACGTACAAATTGCCAGATACTATGTGAATCCGGGCTTGTGGGAAACCAGTGAGTTTTATCATCAAGGCGTAGCCCTGAAACCGTCCAGCCCTGTTGCACAGCGGCAAACGCAATCAATGCCGTTAAACGGGAAGCTTGTGCAGCTTTTATCCTTGCATGTGTACCAAACCGCATGCTGATACGATGATCAACAAAGATGAAAACGCCAGGGCGGGTTTCTTCACGAAACTGTTTGATGTGTGCCTGGCCTGTCCTGGCAGTCACGCGCCAGTTGATAAAACGCGTTTCATCACCTGGCTGATAGTTCCGGCTTTCTTCATAATCCATGCCAGAACCACGAAAGCGTGAGGCTACATCGCCTGCTTGATGTTGTTCGATAAAAGGATGTTGAAAATGTGCTGAGGTGCTGTGTGCCCGGCGGTACAGATTGTGCAACTCAGCCTCATCCAGCATGGGCTTTAGGGTTGTTGCAGTTGTTCCGGCTGCTACAGTTGTAATAGCCTTTCTAAACGATGCAAACATTATGGAATTGACACCTCTGCCAAAACCCGTGAAATAATATTATTAGCGTCTATTTCTGCTGCGCGTGCAGCGTAGCCGAGTACCAGGCGATGACGCAGCACATCGGGTGCGATGTCGATAATATCATCCGGTACGACATAATCACGTCCCCGCAAGTACGCCAGGGCGCTACTGGCGCGTAATAATGCTATTGATGCACGGGGTGATGCGCCTGCTTGCAGATAATCCTTCCAACCCTCATCAAGCTGTTCAAGATGACGTGTGGCACCGACAAGCTGGATAATATATTTTTCCAGCACTTCGGAAACATGGATATTGGAGACTGCTTTACGAGCTTGCAAAACCTGATCAGGATGCAAAGGCGATTCCGAATCCATTGCCTGTTTTTGCGGCTGTTGTTGAATGCTACGATCCCGTTGTAAAATCAATAACTCATCATCCGGATCAGGATAATCCAGCACCACATGCAGCAAAAACCGGTCTAGTTGTGCTTCGGGTAGCGGATATGTACCGCTTTGCTCCAGTGGATTCTGGGTTGCCATGACAATAAACAACTCAGTTAATTTGCGCGTCTCTCCCCCAGCAGTAACCTGTCGTTCCTGCATTGCTTCCAAAAGAGCGGATTGCACCTTCGGCGGCGCACGATTAATCTCATCAGCCAGCACGATTTCATTAAAAATGGGTCCCGGAACAAAGCGAAATGAGCCACTTTGTGCATCATAAACCTCACTTCCGGTAAGATCACCAGGCAATAGATCAGGTGTAAATTGAATCCGCTGGAAAGAAGCATGGACACCACTGGCCAGTGTTGTTACAGCGGTTGTTTTAGCAAGACCTGGTAAACTCTCAAGCAGAATATGACCGCCCGTTAGCAGGCTAATCAGCAGGCGATCTAATAGATCATTTTGTCCAACAATGACCTGTTCGAGGTGGGAACGTAAACTGAGGAAGTTTTGATTAAGCTCTGCATTTTTTTGCATCTATTTTAATCCGACCCTTATTCAAAGTAAGATAGTGATCATACACCAAAAAAATAGGCTAGTACTCCATCAACATTGATTTGATGGAGTACTAGGAACCTGCCCGAGAACTTCATCCAGGAAATAC
>CAZPEE010000027.1:10108-16087 GCA_964585525.1 uncultured Cocleimonas sp. | reverse complement strand
CCAGATGGGTTGAGATCGGCTTATCCCGCTCAATAGCTGCATGATAGGCTTTTTCCGCTTTTTTAGGCGATAGCTTGCCATCAGCAACAAGTTGCTTAAGGATTTGTGGGACATGTTTGTTTTTAACAGCTGCCATGCTTTGGTGTCATTCTTATTATTAGTTATTAGTTTTTATAAGTACGCAGCCGCTATTGTAAAGGTAGATTAGTAGATTACAAAACTGAATAAGATAATCGGTAGTTTTACCATATATATTATTGCTAAGGATATTTGATTTACGCAAGTACCCCTTATATTGTTGTCGTACCGTTATTTTAGATTTTAGAGTTTGAAAAATGAAAACATACATGTGTATTGTCTGTGGATTAATTTACGAAGAAGAAAAAGGCTGGCCGGAAGATGGTATTGAGCCTGGAACTAAATGGGAAGATGTCCCGGAAGACTGGTTGTGCCCGGAATGTGGTGTCGAAAAATCAGACTTTGAGATGGTAGAGATTTAGTGAGCTTACCATTCAAGTGTTTTTCCTGAATGGACAACTCAGCCGAGTTGCGTAAACAAATCAACCCACGCTTCAACCACGCCCTTCCAGGTTTTGAAATACCAGGCTAAATTATACTACCGTTTTATGCTATTATTTCGTCCTTGACTGAATTATCAAGGGGCAATAATGGCTGGTCATAGTAAATGGGCTAATATCAAGCATAAAAAAGCTGCAAATGACAAAAAACGTGCAAAAGTCTGGACTAAAATAATCCGTGAAATCACCGTTGCTGCCCGGGAGGGTGGTACGTCTGATCCCAATGCCCACCCTCGGTTGCGCCTGGCGGTTGATAAGGCACTAGGTGCTAATATGCCCAAAGATACCATCGAGCGTGCTTGCAAACGCGGTGCGGGTGAAACCGATGGCGCTAACTATGAAGAAGTACGTTACGAAGGCTATGGCCCCGGAGGCATAGCTGTACTTGCTGATTGCATGACGGACAACCGTAACAGAACTGTTTCCGAAGTGCGGCATGCCTTTACCAAAGCAGGTGGAAACCTGGGCACAGATGGTTCTGTTTCCTATATGTTCAACAAAATTGGCAGTATTGTTTTTGAAGCCGGTGCGGATGAAGATAGCATCATGGAAGTAGCATTGGAAGCCGGTGCAGATGATATTGTTACTGAAGATGATGGTTCCATTGAAGTCATCACCAGCCCTGAATCTTTCAATGAAGTTAACGCAGCGTTAAAAGATGCAGGTCATGAACCCGTCGCTGCTGAAATCACCATGCGGGCGGACTTATTAACTGCCGTTGATGTTGAAACTGCAGAAAAGTTGTTACGCCTGATTGATGTGCTGGAAGACCTTGATGATGTACAGGAAGTCCATTTTAACGCCGACATACCTGATGAAGTGCTTAGCGCACTCAGTGCAAACGATTAGGTTATTACGAATGCGTATCTTAGGCATTGACCCTGGCTCCCGTATCACCGGCATTGGTATCATAGAAAGCGATGGTCGCCACAGCAAGCATGTGTTCAGTACCTGTATTCGACTGGGTAATGATACTTTTCCCAATCGTCTGGGCAAAATCTACCAGCAACTGGAATTGATAATACGTGAACACCAGCCGCAGCAAATGGCGATTGAAGATGTGTTTTTATCAAAAAACCCTTCGTCGGCGTTAAAACTGGGGCAGGCACGTGGCGCAGCGATTTGCGCAACCGTCATGCAGGATATACCGGTATTTGAATATAGCGCCCGCGAAATCAAACTGGCAGTGGTTGGCAAAGGCAATGCCAATAAATCACAGGTTCAGCATATGGTAAAATTATTGCTCAACCTGCAGGGCAAAATACAGGAAGATACCGCCGATGGCCTGGCGATTGCCCTAAGCCATGCACACGTTGGTGCCACCAAAGCCCGCTTGCAAGCGGCACTGGAAAAAAGTAGATGATGGATAATTTATGATAGGACGATTACGCGGCACAGTGCTGCACAAGCAGGCTCCCGATTTGTTACTGGATGTCGGTGGCGTTGGTTATGAATTACTGGCTTCCATGACGACCTTCATTGATCTGCCCGAGGTTGACAATGAAGTCATTCTGTTTACCCATCTGATTGTACGGGAAGACGCGCATACCCTGTATGCCTTTAGTTCTGAAAACGAACGTGCCCTGTTTCGTTTATTGCTAAAAGTTAACGGTGTTGGCCCCAAAATGGCACTTGCTATTGTATCGGGCATGACAGCCAGTGAATTTGCAACACTGGTACACTCTGGTGATGTCGCCGGGCTAACGCGCTTGCCGGGTGTTGGCAAGAAGACGGCAGAGCGTTTAATCATTGAAATGCGGGATCGTTTGCCCGAACCGGATAGCCGTGTAGATAGCGACTCAACAGCACCTTCTAAGCCAGCCTTGCACAAACTGGAAGATGAAGCCGTGGCTGCCCTGCTTGCACTGGGCTACAAACCCGCCCAGGCCAGTAAAATGGTATCTGCCTCGTCGGATGAAAACCTTTCCGTTGAAGAAATTGTACGTCATGCGCTCAAGGCAAGCCTGAAATGAGGATGCCAGGATGAACGAAGACCGCATCATTTCACCAGTCGCTGACCTGGATGATGAACTGCTGGAAATTGATGAAAAAATACGTCCCCAATACCTTAAAGACTATGTGGGTCAGCCCGCGGTGCGTGAGCAAATGGAAATATTTATTCCTGCAGCAAAAGCACGCGGCGATGCACTTGACCATGTGTTGATTTTTGGGCCGCCAGGCCTGGGCAAAACCACACTGTCGCATATCATTGCCAATGAAATGGGAGCTAACCTGCGTCAAACCTCTGGCCCGGTGCTGGAAAAAGCAGGTGATCTGGCAGCACTTTTGACTAACCTCGAATCCCACGACGTACTGTTTGTTGATGAAATACACCGCCTCAGCCCGGTTATTGAAGAAATTCTCTATCCTGCCATGGAAGATTTTCAACTGGATATTATGATTGGCGAAGGCCCGGCTGCACGTTCCATCAAACTGGATTTACCACCGTTTACGTTGATTGGCGCGACCACGCGGGCGGGTTTGTTGACCTCGCCACTGCGTGATCGTTTCGGTATTGTGCAACGCCTTGAATTTTACAAAGTTGAAGACCTGACACATATCGTCAGCCGTTCTGCCGGAATTATCGACATACCCATAGACGATGGTGGCGCAAAAGAAATCGCCCATCGTTCACGCGGTACACCACGCATTGCCAACCGCTTGTTACGCCGTGTCCGCGACTACGCGCAAGTCAAGGCAGATGGCAAAATCACCCAGGATATCGCCGACAGGGCGCTCAATATGCTCAATGTTGATGAACATGGTTTCGATCATATGGATCGGCGTGTGTTGTTGGCAATCATGGAAAAGTTTGATGGCGGCCCCGTTGGTGTCGAAAGTATTGCAGCAGCCATTGGCGAAGAACGCGGCACCATCGAAGATGTTATCGAACCCTACCTGATACAACAGGGCTTTTTGATGCGCACGCCACGGGGACGCATTGCAACACGGCTTTCCTGGCAGCATTTTGGGCTAACGCCGCCTACCGATAGAAATCCAGAAATACCATTCTCTTCATGAAATATCCGGGTTAATTCCATAAACTGAAATGATTAAATTATGTTAATATTGGTCAATGATTGACCAACAGAAAAGTGATTTAAAAACAACCCAGGGGCAGTGTGATACCCACGCAACGTTTATCCTTCCCATCCGCGTTTACTATGAAGATACCGATGCCGGTGGTGTCGTCTATCACTCTAATTATATTAGTTTTTTTGAACGGGCGCGTACCGAGTGGATGCGCCAGTTAGGCTATGAACTGGATGAGCTGGCACATGGTGAGCAACTGATCTTTGTGGTCAGGGCATTGAGTTGTGAGTATTTACTGCCTGCCAAATTCAATGATGAACTTTTTGTCAGTGCTGAAATCCTAGAGTTGGGTAAAACCAGCATTCAATTTGAACAGAAAATCATGCGTGCTTCAAAACAAAATACGGGCTGTGAGGTCTTAACAAAAGGAATTGTTACCGTGGTAGCGGTTGATGCAAAAAAATTCAAACCAAAACGACTACCAAAAAACATCATGGAGAGTATAAAAAGTGTCATTTGATCAAACCATTTTAAAGCTGGTAATGGATGCCAGCCTTATTGTAAAAGTCGTTATGGGGATACTGGTATTGGCATCTCTAGCATCCTGGACCTTAATGTTTATCAAGCGCAGCCAGTTGGGAAAAGCACAAAAACTTCTGGATAAGTTTGAAGATCGTTTCTGGAGCGGTATTTCACTGAATAAACTATACGGCGATTTATCCCACCGCAGCGACCGTTCTGGCATGGCAGCCATTTTCTTTAGTGGCTACCACGAGTATGCCCGTTTAAATAAAGGCGCATCGCCACGACCTTTACCTATCGTCGATACCGCGCAACGCGCCATGCGTGTAGCCGAAACACGCGAATTGGACAAACTGGAACAGAACCTGTCATTTCTTGCAACAGTTGGGTCAACCAGCCCGTATATCGGTTTATTCGGTACGGTTTGGGGCATCATGAATTCCTTTTTGTCCTTAAGCCAAATGCACCAGGCAACGCTTGCGGTGGTTGCGCCAGGTATTGCCGAAGCGCTTATAGCAACAGCAATGGGCTTGTTTGCAGCAATCCCGGCAGTGGTGGCTTACAACCGCTATAGCGACAGGGTTGACCGGATTGCAATCCGCTATGAAAATTTCCGTGAAGAGTTTACCACCTTGCTGGAACGACAAGCCTTTATCAATAACAAGGAGCAGGTATAACATGGCACGCCGTTGTAAAAAACGCCGTGCCATGGCAGAAATGAACGTTGTGCCATATATCGACGTCATGCTGGTATTACTGATTATTTTTATGGTGACTGCACCGATGTTGCAAACCGGCGTTCAGGTTGACTTGCCTGATGCGCAGGCCAAGTCACTGGATACTGATGGCGGACAAGCCCCCTTATTCATTGCTGTAGATGAAAATGGTGCTATTACGCTGGAAGACGGCGAACAAACCTATGAAGGAATTAGCAATTCTGAACTAAGCAGCCGAATCACGGGTCAGTTAGGTGAACAGGGAAATCGCCCCGTTTATATCAGGGCAGATAAAAACGTCGCTTATGATTTTATTATGAAAACCATGGTAGCCATCCAGCAGGCTGGTGCTAAAAAAATTGGTCTGATGGCAGAACCACAGTCCCAAACACGTAATGAGCAATAAGGTTAACCGGATTCAGCATGTTCAAAGAATTATTAAAAC
This sequence comes from uncultured Cocleimonas sp., assembly GCA_964585525.1. Taxonomy (GTDB): domain Bacteria; phylum Pseudomonadota; class Gammaproteobacteria; order Thiotrichales; family Thiotrichaceae; genus Cocleimonas. Next base: position 10,793 of record CAZPEE010000027.1, on the reverse strand, counting down.
ATCCCGGTGCAGTATTGGCGGCAGTGATTTTTCACCTGCTTGTTATTGCGCTATTTGTATTAAGTTTTGATTGGACAGAAAAACCAGTGATTGCCGATGCAGGGGTTCCGGTAGAACTTATTCAAAGTGATAAGTTTCTGGCGCTCTCGGCAAAACAAAATGCACCGATACAAACACCAAAAACTGAGACAAAAGAACTTAAAAAAACTACGGAGCAGCAGCAACAAGAAAAACAGCGTAAACAGGAAGCAGAAAAAAAAGCGGCCATTGCTGCTGCCAGTTTACTCAAGGAAAAACAGGCCAAGTCTGAGCGAGAAGCTAAAGCTAAAAAAGAAAAGGAGCGCTTAGCAAAAAAAGCCGCACAACAAAAGGTGGAGAAAGAAGCCAAACGCAAGGCAAAGAAGGAAGCGAAACAAAAAGCCGAAAAAGAAGCGAAACGCAAAGCCGAGAAAGAAGAAAAGCGCAAAGCAGAAAAAGCTGCTAAGCGAAAGGCGGAGAAAGAAGCAAAGCGCAAGAAAGAAAAAGAAGCCAGGCGAAAAGCTGAAAAGGAAGAGAAACGTAAAGCTGAAAAAAAGGCTAGGCGAAAAGCCGAGAAAGCAGCTAAACGTAAAGCGGAAAAAGAAGCGAAACGAAAGGCAGAAAAGGAAGCCGAGGAAAAAGAAGCCAAAGAAAAAGCAGAAAAAGA
>CAZPEE010000027.1:0-10008 GCA_964585525.1 uncultured Cocleimonas sp. | reverse complement strand
AAAGAAAAAGCAGAAAAAGAGGCTAAGGAAAAGGCTCGTAAGAAAGCCAGGGAAAAGAAAAGGGCAAAAGAGAAAGCAAAGCGTAAAGCCGAAAAGGAAGCTGAGGAAAAAGCTGAAAAAGAAGCGGCTGAAGAGAAAGAAAAGGCACGTAAAGAAGCAAGAGCCAGGGAAAAAGTGGAAAAGGCAGCCGCAGCGGCACGTGCTGCAAAACGCGAAGCAGAAGAGGAAGCTGAGAAAAAAGCGGCGCGTGCAAAAGCCGCAAAAGAAAAAGCCGAAAAAGAAGCTGCGGCAGAAAAAGCCAGGAAACTGGCAGAGAAAAAGGCAGAGTATCAGCGTAAGTGGAAAGAAGCACAGGAAAAGAAAAAAGCGGCTAAAGCTGCCGCTGCAGCCAAAGCCGCAAAAGAAAAAAGAGAAGCGGCAGCTGCCCAAAAAAGAGCAAACAGCAAGGCAAGGAAAGGCGCCGTAAATTCCTGGTATGGCAAAGTTGCCAGTGCTGTGTCCCGGCGCTGGCATCGCCCTCCTGATTCAAGTGGAAATAAGGGCATAGTTAAAATCACTGTATCACCGAGCGGCTTTATTTCGGGTGGTATAAAAGTCACATCGTGTACTGGCACACCAGCCTTTTGTGCATCTATAAAAGAAGCGGTAGAACGGGCTGAACCATTGCCTCGGCCACCGAGCAAATATAATTTTAGTAAATCAGAGCGAACTTTTTCGTTTAGAATGGACTAACACTGTATGATTTTTACAACACGCACACAATTAATGAAAAAATTAAACCGATTTAGAACCATACTGAAGTCGGCCATGGCTACGCTGATACTATTGATTGCACTACCGGCTTTTGCAGAGGTGGTGATTCATATCTCCAAGGATACAGACAAAGGGATTCCCATCGCAGTTATGCCAATTTCCGGAGGTGCAAGCGGTATCATTGAAGCGGATTTAAAACGCAGCGGTCGTTTGAATATTGTGCCCGCTGCAAAAATCACAGGTTTGTCACCTTTTGGTGGATCACTTAAAGCGGGTCAGTTTGAGAAAATTACGGATTATATTGTGCGCGGCAAGGCAATGCCCGATGGCGGTTTGCAGATAGAGTTGATCAGTACCTCTGATAATGCCAGCACCCGCTATACGATTTCTAAAAACACCAATCCACGCCGTGTTGCGCATAAGGCGGCGGATAAAATTTATGAAAAGATTACCCGTATCAAAGGGGCGTTTGATACACGGCTTGCCTACGTTGCTGTCACCAATAAAACCAGTCCCAACCGGACATTCAGGCTGTATGTTTCGGATTCTGATGGCTATGCGCCCCAGGTTATCCTAACCTCGCACTTACCGATTATATCGCCATCCTGGTCACCCAATGGTAAAGAGCTTGCCTATGTCTCATTTGAGAATGAAAGCTCGGCTATCTATGTTCACAATATTTTCACCGGGCAACGCAGGCTGGTTTCAGCGCGCCAGGGTATTAATGGTGCCCCTGCCTGGTCACCTGATGGGACGCGCCTGGCGATGAGCTTATCGTTGAATGGCAACCCGGAAATTTATACCATGAATGTCAGCAATGGACAGGTTAAACAGGTAACGCATTCCAGTGCAATTGATACAGAACCGGTCTGGTCTGGGACGAATTCACTGGTGTTTACCTCAAACCGTGGCGGTAGCCCGCAGATTTACCAGATTCCTGCCAGTGGCGGTACAGCACGGCGTATCACTTTCGATGGGAAGTATAATAGTGGCGCTGATGTTGCCAACGGTAAAATGGCCTATATTTCCGGCCAGCGTGGTGCTTTTCATGTTGCACTTAGGTCGTTAAATGGCTCTGACAAAAAAATTCTTTCCAACGGTCGTCTGGATGAATCACCGACTATTGCGCCAAATGGTGCGATGGTAGCCTACACCACGTTACGTGGTGGGCAAAATGCACTCGCAGTGGTAAGTGATACTGCCCGTGCACGACAATTTTTAACCTCGCCAGTCGGGGATGTACGTGACCCTGCATGGTCGCCTTATTTACGTTAAACTCTCAACATAAACAATTAATTAAATACCACAGAAAAGGATTTCAAATATGATTAACCGAAGTAATTGTTCAAAATTTATTGTTCCGGTGCTCGTCGGAATGGTTGCTCTCTCTGGCTGTAGTCAAAATGCACGCCAAAATGACCCGGCACTCAGCAAAAATAAAATAACATCCAAAACAACAACTGGTGCTACAGGTAGTGCAGCGGGTGCTAAAAGTGGATCAATAAAAGGTGGCGCTGCATCAAACGCATCCCAAAAAGGTGGTGCAGGCGGTAGGGGAAATTATGCTGCTGGAGCACAGGGACATGGCGGACAGGGTGGTCATGGCGGGTACAATAAAGGCGATAGTGATATTACGCCTGCCGGATTGAATGATCCCAACAACCTGTTATCACAGCGTATCATTTACTTTGATTATAATCGCTCAACCATTCGACCAGAATACATGGTGTTATTGAATACCCATGCTAAATTATTGGCAAAATACCCTAACCTGCATGTACGGCTTGAAGGCCATGCCGATGAGCGTGGTTCCAGGGAATATAATGTTGCACTATCAGAAGACCGGGCACGTTCAGTAAAACGCCTGATGGGAACCCAGGGTGCACGTAATAGCCAGATGAGTATACTGGGTTATGGTGAAGAGTTACCTCTGGTTAGTGGGCATAGTGAGCGCTCCTGGCAGAAAAATCGCCGTGTAGAAATCAAATACAAGAATTACTAAAACCACGCTCTTGCGCCTCTGTTTTAGCCCGAATTTTTCACCGTGCAGTGAGAAATTCGGGCGAGGGACGCAGAGTAAATCAATGAAATGGGTCATGTATGAAAAAAAACATTAATCTGTTCAGATGCAGACTGGCTTTGAGCTTCTTTTTATTGTCCTTAACTGTTGTAATTTCCTCTGCAAGCTATGCAGAAGTCAGCCAGGGAACCATGATAGAAATATTCGAGCGGCTGGATCGGCTTGAAAAAAAGTCCAGGGAATTAGTTGGTGAAAATGAAGTACTAAAACATGAGCTTGCTAACCTTAAAAAGATTCAGAAGGAAGGCTTTTTGAATGTGGACGAACGTGTGGATGCTTTGCGCCAACAAATCAAAGCGGCTAAAGCTACTGAAAATAAAGAAGCTAAAGAAGAAGTTAAACCTACTGAAAATAAAGAAGAAGATAAGCCTGTCGCTAAAAAAGCGCCACCTGTCACACAGCCTGTAGTCTCCAAGACAGAGAATAAAAAAGAAGAAGCAAAATCAACCACGGTGACAACTGTTACAAAACCAGTCGTAAAAAAAACGAATGACGTTGAAAAAGAATCAGTCGATGTAAAAACAGCACAAACCGCTACGTCGGTTAAAACTGAACCAACGAACAAGGCAAGTAGTAAAAGCAGGGCTCCTTCGAAATACGAAAAAGAAACCTACCAGGCTGCCTTTGCCAAAATGAAAAAATCACCAACAGCTGCAACAAAGGCTTTTAAAGAATATATCAAGTTACAACCGAATAGTCCTTTAGCAGCCAACGCACAATACTGGATTGCTGAAATTATGTATTCCCACAATAATTATAAAGGTGCCATCCAGGAATTTATTAAAGTGCTACAACAATATAAATTCAGTGACAAAGCTCCAGATGCAGCAATCAAACTAGGCTACAGCTTTGTTGCACTGAAGAACTGGAAATATGCACGCCGCACTTTTGAAGATGTTTTAAAATATTTTCCTAACAACCAAAATGCGGTTACTTTGGCAAATAAACAATTATCCAAGCTGAATGCAGCTGGTCATTAACAATATCCTGAAAGTAGTGTTGCGCGACTAAAATTCTGCTGTCAATTTAAGCCAGGCAGTACGTCCAGGTTCGTTTACTTTAATCGCCTGAATATCTAACAGGTTTGAGCGGCTTGCGTGTTCTGCGTAGGTTTTATCCAGCACGTTATCAACACCGACACGCATGCTAAAAGTTTTGTTGATTTTGTAGTTTCCATAAATATCCAGCGTTGCATGCCCTGCTGTTTCACCAACTTCCTGCTTGCTCAGTGTGTCAATACGATCCTGGCGTGCGGCAAAATTAACTTTTGTCCCTAAGCCCCATTTTCCCGCTGTGTAGTCCAGCTGCAGTTTTCCGTTAATGGGTGGTGTTTGTGCAATAGGTCGATCATCTGTTGTATTGGTAGCACGAACAAATGCCAGGCTTCCTGTCAGGTCGAGCTTTTTAGTCAATGCAATTTTGCTTTCCAGTTCGAGGCCGTATAGGTTAGCATCCACATTGCGATAAATATCTGCACCATCTGATTTTAGGATGCCTGCTTGTCCACGGGCAGTATCGCGCAGGATATAGTCATCCACTTTGTCATAGAAAAGTACCGCGCTTAAATTAAGCTTTTCTGTATTTTTTCCTAGCCCAACATCAAATTGATGATGTTTTTCAGGTTTGATGCCGGGGTTGCCGATCCAGCGTTGTTTAAGTGTGTTAGCCTGGGCTGATGCAGGCGCAGTTCCGGGCACGGGAACCCATTTATTCATGCCACGTTCGGTTGCATCGGCTGTCCTGACACTACGGCTTAATCCTGTAAAAAATGAAATGCCATTTCCTAACTGCTGTTCGTAGCGCAGTATTGCACCCAGGTTGGTTTCGTCTTTATCATCTGCTGTGGTGCCATAGTATTCAGCATAGGATTGGTTGGCAGAGTGACCACCGGCGGGCATCATGCCAACTTTTTTATTTGCCTTGTCAGCAGAAACATCCACCTTATCAAGGCGTAATCCATATTTGACCTTGCGTTTTCTGGAAATCGCTGTAGTAGCTTCGGCAAACAAGCCTAATTGTTGAATATCAATATCTGGCCACATTAGCGTGATAGGTTTGGCAGCACCGCTGTCTACGTTATTCAGTTCTGCGTCCCGGTGGTTACGTTGTAAATCTATACCATATTCCCATTTGGTTTTATTCTGGCTAGAGTTTAAAACAATTCGACCTCCTGCTGTGAGTGAAGTCGTTGGTGTTTCTCGCTTCATGTCTTTGCCAGCTTTTGGGTGCCATGGCTTATATTTTGGTGGTTTACGTAGGCTATAGTTATTCATTAGGTGGTCAACATCGCTTAAGTAAGCCTCTGCCTTGATGCTATCAATTTTGTTCGTTGCGGGTTTATCCAGATATCGCAGGCGGAAAATATCACCATCTTCAGTTGGGCTATCCATGCCAGCACCGGGGTAAAGTGCATCGGAAAATGCGTTGTTTTCATAACTAAATTCAAACAGGCGATCTTCTGTGGGCGTTAAGCCAAAAATAATTCCAGCCTGCTCATGGTCATAGGAGGAGCGCACTTCTCGTCCATCGCCATCTTCATAGTTTTGCGCTTTTTTTATCTCTCCAATCCCACGGATATAGCCATTGTTGTTAGCTGCAACCACATCAGCAAGTACATCATGTTCTATCGCATTATCACTTCCCATGATGCTAACACGCCCGTGTAGACCTTTTTCTTCCGCGAGGTCACGTGTATCTCGTTCAAACAAAACGGTTCCACCACTGCCGCCAGAACCATAAATAAGGCTTTGCACGCCTTTTAGCACAGTAACATTTTCGTAAGTTTCAAGCGCTGCCCAGCTTGCAGGTGGGTCCATACGGTTCGGGCAACCACCGTGGATGTATGCACCATCCAGCAAAATATTTAAACGGGTTTGTGCTTGGCCACGAATGATAGGTTCCAGCCCCCGACCACCAAAACGACTCATGGAAACACCGTTGATTTGTGTTAAAAATTCGCCGCCATCAGAGCTGGTGGGAGTCACGCGGTTATAGCTTTCCGGTTCGGAGCTGTTCGGATTAATATCAAGCGTATCGGATACGAAAACACTATCAAGTTCATCTGCGTTTATGCTTACACCTAGTGCGACTAATGAAAGGGTAAGCAGTGGGAAAATTAATTTTTTCATGATATGAGGACTCTGAATAAATTGAATTACCTACAGTCTACTTAATTACATCTGCTATCAATAAAGATTAAAAACAAGGTGGGTGAGTTGCCACAAAACTGTGTGATATACCCCATGTTTCCCTTCAAGGTTGTCCAGTAAATAATGACGGTGATAGACTTCTTTGCGAGAAGCGATGAGAAGCATGAGATGAATTTTTTAAGAGATAATCTGGATTTTCTGGTTTTTGGTACGCTGGGATTAATGAGCTTTTTTATGCTTTGGTTTGTCATCGAGCGTTATATTTATTTTGCGCGAATCAAGGTTGCCGATTACCAATATGCGGATCAACTCAATGTTGATTTGACCAATCACCTAACCGTTATTTCATCGGTAGGTGCCAATGCGCCCTATATCGGTTTACTCGGAACAGTTTTTGGCATTATCCTCACATTCTACGATATGGGGCAAGGTGGTAAGATTGATGTGCATACCATCATGACCGGGTTGGCACTTGCCCTTAAAGCAACAGCTGGAGGACTTGTTGTGGCGATACCCTCCATTATGTTTTATAACGCTTTATTGCGAAAGGTTGATGTGCTTAATGCGACTTGGCGAGTGAGTCAGGCACAAGGTCAGGCAGGAAACGGATGAAGCGCTTTGACCAGATTAATGTTATTCCGTTTATTGACATTATGCTGGTGTTGCTGGCGATAGTATTAACAACGGCTACGTTTATTTCGCAAGGGGCAATAGAGATCAATTTGCCAGAAGCAGAAAGCGCGGAGGCATTGTCTGGGCAAACAGATGAAAAAGTTGTTGAAATCGCCATAAATTCTAAAAGCGAAGTATTTGTTGATGGAAAAATATTTTCCCGAAAAGAGCTTGCCAAGGTTTTGGGGGAAACGAAAAAAATCACCCCAATCCTGTTGCGTGTTGATAAAAAAGTACCTTTTGAAAATTTCGTGGGTGTGATTGATTTACTCAAAAAGAACAAGCTGGAAAAGCTCACTATCATCACTAAAGATAGCGCACAGTAATACTCATGCTAAGCAATATTTCCGGTTTTATTATTTCAGCAGTGGTGCATATTTTGCTGGCTGCCCTTGTACTAAATATTACTGAAAGTACAAAACCCAGTCCGCCAAAAGAAAAGCCTGTTGTATTGACGTTGGCAATGTTTAAGCCAGAAACAAGGTTAGCCCCCAGGCCGGAAAAAATCATAAAAAAGAAACTTGTGCAAAAAGAATCGGAACCCTTTAAAAAAACAAGAGTTGCCAAAATAAAACCTGCAGTAGAGAAGCATATAAAACCAAAAGTCGTTAAGCCTCCAAAACCCGTTAAACTAAAACCCGCCAAAAAACGTAAAGTTGGTAGTAAACGGTTAAAAAAAAATGTTAAACCGAAAAAAATAAAGCGCTTAAAGCTAAAAAGGAAAAAGGCAATATTACAGAAGCGCCATAACATTCAAACTAAACCGCCGATAAAGCGAATAGCCAGACCTCTCAAGAGGGTAGTGGTGCGCAGCCCCGTTAGAAAGGTGCAACGTACAACTGTGAACAAAAAGGCATATCAGCTAGCAAGGCATAGTGTTCACAGAACAGTCCCGCGTAAAGTTGTATCAGTCAGAAAAGCACACAAAAAAATGCCTCATTTCCGTCGTCAAAGCGCCCCTTTGCGGCGTATTGTTAAACCCCCGGTAAGGACAGCAGTTAAAAAGCCACGGGTTGTGGCTGCTTCGGTTAAACCAGGAACAAAGGTTATCACCCAGGCTTCCGGACAAGCGTTAAAACGTTATAAATCCCGCTTGCGGCAATTAATAGAAGCGAACAAACGATACCCAAAACGTGCAAAACGGCGTAGAGAGCAAGGCACAGCAATTGTTTCTTTCGTGATGTTTTCTAATGGCCAGGTCAAAAATATAAACATTAGCAAAAGCTCTGGTAGTTCCATGCTAGATACTGCCGCCAAAAAAGCTGTCAGCAAGGTTTCTGGTAAACTGCCGTTTACATCTGGGATAAATAAACAACAATGGCAATTTACAGTACCTATCGTTTATCGTTTAAGATAAGCTTTGGTGTATAATTATTAAACATTATTTCCAAAGGGCTTTAAAAATGAAGCAGTTATTACTACTGGTTTGTTTGTGCATATTCCAGTTTTATCCAGCAGCTACGAGCTGGGCGAGTAATGGTGATTTAACCTTTCTGTTGCTTGGGCAATCGAATATGGCTGGACAAGGTAAGGTTTCTGAGTTAAATGCCGCCTTTAAAACGCTGCCTGCAAATGTGAATTTCTTTTTAAATGGTTCGCGTGTTGATATTGCCGCCCAACAAAAGTTTGGCCCGGAAGTTTCTTTTGCGCGTCGAATAGCCCAGGCGCATCCTGATAAAACCATTAATCTGGTTAAATTTGCGCCTGGTGGCTCCTTGATGAAAGACTGGTTAAAAGGTGGATATCATTACCAGACATTAACTAAACAACTGAATAAAATCAGAAAAACCGAGAAACTGGATATTCGTGGCATACTCTGGATGCAGGGTGAGCGAGATACGAAATCACTGGCAAGCGCAAATCGCTACAAAAAGAGCCTGGAGCGTTTTATTGTGATGATACGCCGTGATTTGGGAAAGCCTGGGCTACCTTTTGTGATAGCACAGATTAGTATGCCTGAAGCGTACCGGCCGGGAGTCAAGCCTGTAAAACTGGCTCAGCAGGAGATTCCCCGGGAATTACCTTCTGTATCATCCTTTTCTACCGACACGTTGCAAAAAAAACCGGATAAGGTGCATTTCAGTAGTGCTGGTCAAATTGAACTGGGTAAGCGTTTTGCAGATTATTATTTACCAAAACATGTCCGGGGTAATGGCAAGGGAAAAACTTTGGTAAAAAATTGAGCAAACGCTCAAGCCCGGATGTTTCATTTGCCCACAAGACATCAACTACCTTTAAGCAATATCCGCGCTAGGTTATTCTGCCGCTTTGGCGGTAAGCTTTGCCAAGCCGTTTTCAATTTTGGCTAATACGGGTGATTTAGCAACATCGTAGTTGTTTTTTAATGACTGTGGATTGTGATAACTCAGCCATGTTTTACCCTCATTGTCCGTATAAACCAGAACCCGTAGAGGCAAATCAAGCCCTGCGGCTGGATCCAGTTTCATAATCAATGTGCCACCTTTGGGATTGCCAAAAATGAGCACTTCAGCATCATTCATATCCAACCCAACTTTTTTTGCGCCAGCACGATGATCAACACGTGCAAAAACGGTGAAACCTTTTTTGCTAACAATTTTTTCAAAACGATCCATGGTTTCTTTAGCATTATGTTTACTGCTGACTTTGACAATATCAGTGCTTGTGGATGTTGAGGAAGCGTCAGCCGAGACAAAAGCCGGAAGTAATAGTGAGAATAATAAGATGAGTAGTCGGTTTTTCATGGTGGCTCCTTTTTTATCTTGAACATGTTGGTCGTTAATATACTGTAAAAAGAGCGTAATAGATGCATTAAGTTCCACTATCTTGACGAGTTCTCTATGTCAGAAAACCTGTGCTCTGAAATGTCCCACTCTTTATCTTTGGAACATTCAATAACCAGACAGGAAGGGCCGCCATGTGTACGGGTTTTACCTGCGGCTCCAGGGTTCACTATCCAGGGTGTCGTGCCTTGGTCTACAATCTTTTTATGCGTATGTCCGTAAATGATCAGTTTTGCTTCAGGGTGTGCAGCGCGTAATAAATCATGGCTGGGTTTATGAGCGCCATGTACATGTCCATGTTCAATAAAAACTTTGCCGCCGGGTGCATCAAAGCTTAATACCTTTGGAAGCTTTGATGCCGTGCTATGGCAATAGGGATCGTTATTGCCTGTTACAGCGTAGACTTTACCGGTTTTGGGTTGCATTTCCTCAAGTATGTGTGCGCCACAAATATCACCTGCATGAACCGCTACGTCGCATGTTTTTACAATGTCAGCAATACGCGGGTCAAGGTGGGCATGTGTATCGGATATGACCGCGATAGTCATGTTTTTTGTTAAGTCATTCATAGTGGCGGATGATAATAGAAAAG
>CAZPEE010000026.1:2985-16145 GCA_964585525.1 uncultured Cocleimonas sp. | reverse complement strand
TCATGAACAATACGATGAAATAGATGCAGAGGTATATGATGGATATTCAACCCATAAAAAATGAAAATGATTACGACAAAGCTCTTGCTGAAATTGAAGCACTTTGGGGAGCCGAAGAAGGAACAGAAAAAGGTGATAAATTAGATATTTTATTAGTCCTGGTAGAAGATTATGAGGAAAAATATCATCAAATATCACCACCTGATCCCATTGAAGCAATCAAGTTTAGAATGGAGCAAATGAATTTAACCAGAAAAGATTTAGAGCCTTTTATAGGTGGTCGTGGTCGTGTGTCAGAGGTATTAAATCACCGTAGAGGGTTGTCATTAAATATGATTCGTAGCCTTCATTCAAACCTCTCAATACCACTAGAGAGTTTGATTAATGATAAAAAAGTAACAGCATGAAAGAGTACAATCGGTTAAGCACGAGTGCATAAAGAACATACTAAAAATTAAGCCACTTATCGGCGTACCGAAATAAACATTACTTTGACGGATAACGGGAACACGAAGCAATATTATCAGAGTTTATTCTTGAGCATTTCATGTTTGATTTGGCCAATGGCGCGGGTTGGGTTTAAACCTTTCGGGCACACCTGGACGCAGTTCATGATGGTATGGCAACGGAATAGTTTGTAGGCATCATCGAGTTGTTCAAGGCGCTCTGCTTTTGCCTGGTCGCGTGAATCCTGTATGAAACGTGAGGCTTGTAACAAAGCGGCAGGCCCCATGAAGCGGTCGGGGTTCCACCAGTAGGATGGGCAGGCGGCGGAGCAACAACCGCATAAAATACATTCGTATAAACCATCCAGTTTTTCGCGGTCCTGGATGGACTGTTTACGCTCGCTTTCAGGCTCGGGCTCGTCATCCACAATCAGCCAGGGTTTGACTGCTTTGTATTGTTTGAAGAAGGGTTCCATGTTGACGATAAGGTCACGTATCACGGGCATGCCGGGCAATGGTCGTAGCTCAACCGGCTGTTTAAGTTCTGATAAGGGTGTTACACAGGCAAGCCCGTTGGTGCCGTTGATATTCATGCCGTCTGAGCCACACACGCCTTCCTGGCAGGAGCGCCTGAAACCCAGTGTTTCGTCCTGTTCTTTGAGCTTAATGAGTGCACCGAGTAGCATCATGCCCGGTTCGATTTGATCATCAGCCAGTTCGAAATCCTGCACGAAGGGCTGCGGGTCAATGTCGGGGTTGTAGCGGTAGATTGAGAATCGCATCAGTAAGTCCTCTCAATCGGTGGGAAACTGTCTACGGTTAACGGTTTGGTGCGTACCGGCTTGTATTCGGGTTTCTTATCGCCTTTGTGGAACAGGCTGTGCTTCATCCAGTTCTGGTCATCACGGCTGGCAAAATCGACTCGTGAATGCGCGCCACGGCTTTCTTCGCGGTTTAGCGCGCTGATGATCGTTGCCAGTGCGCACTCGCCAAGGTTTTCCAGTTCAAACGCTTCGACCCGTGCGGTATTAAACACCCTGCTCTGGTCGCTGATCTGTGCATTGTTAAAACGCTCAACAATTGCTTTGATTTTCTGCACACCTTCGGCAAGTGTTTCCCTGGTACGGAACACGCCGCAGTATTGTTCCATGGTGGCGCGTAGCTCGTCACGAAGCTGCTGGACTGATTCGTATTTTCCCTGTTCTGGCTGAGTATCCCAGCGTTTAAGGTGATCCATCGCCTGCGCCAATGAGTCTTTATCAAACGTGTGGTGATAGGCGTTTTCTTTCAGGTAATGAATCATGTGATCCGCTGCCGCACGGCCAAACACCAGAATATCCAGGAGTGAATTTCCACCAAGCCGGTTGGCACCGTGTACCGAAACACAGGCCGATTCACCCGCCGCATACAAACCATTCACTGCCTGTTCGGGTGATTCTTTGGCTGGCACCACGACGCGACCATGGAAATCGGTGGGAATACCACCCATGGTATAATGCGCGGTAGGATAAATCGGGATGGCTTCTTCTATCGGGTCAATCCCCAGGAATGTCAGGCACATATCGCGGATACCCGGCAGTCGCTTTTTGATTACATCGCCACCTAAGTGATCCAGTTTCAGGTAGACAAAATCCTTGTTGGGACCACAACCACGCCCTTCTTTGACTTCAGTAAAAATCGCCCGGCTGACCACATCCCGGCTGGCGAGGTCTTTGGCATTGGGTGCATAACGCTCCATAAAACGCTCGCCCAGTTCATTCACCAGATAACCGCCCTCGCCACGAGCGCCTTCGGTAATCAACATGCCGCGCCCGGCGATGCCGGTTGGGTGAAACTGGAAAAACTCCATGTCCTGAATGGGCAAGCCTGCCCGCAGCGCCATGCCAAAACCATCGCCGGTATTAATCAGCGCATTGGTACAGGTACGGAATAACTGACCCACACCACCGGTACAAATCAGCGTGGTGCGTGCATCAATGATGACCGGCTCGCCGGTTTCGATGGAAAAAATCAGTGCGCCCTGCATGCCGCCATCTTCATTTTTGAGTAAATCGACCGCAAAATGCTCATTAAAAAACTGTGTCTTTGCCTGGATATTTTTCTGGTACAAAGTATGCAACATCGCATGTCCGGTACGGTCTGCCGCTGCGCAAGTCCTGGCAGCCTGCTCGCCACCAAAGTCCTGGCTTTGGCCACCAAATTTACGCTGGTAGATATTGCCGTTTTCCAGCCGTGAAAAGGGGATACCAAAATGCTCCAGCTCGTAAACCGCCTGTGGCGCAGCGCGGCACATAAACTCTATGGCATCCTGGTCACCCAGGTAATCACTACCCTTGACCGTATCAAACATATGCCAGTGCCAGTCATCCGGCAGCACATTGGCAAGCGCTGCGTTAATCCCGCCCTGTGCGGCAACCGTGTGGGAGCGCGTTGGATACACTTTGGAGACCACGGCAACATTCAAATCGGCATTGGAAAGTTGCAAGGCAGCACGTAATCCGGCACCACCTGCACCGATAATCAGCGCATCGAAATGTCGAATGGGAATATCGTTGATGGTTTGCATAGTTTTAAAACCCTAATTCACACCCGACAGCGGGCTTCCCCATAAAATTGATAACAACCAAAAACCATTTGCCAATAAAAACAAGGCTAGCAGACTGAGCTTAAAGACTTTTAAACCCAGTGGATGGATATAATCGACAATCACATCACGAAGCCCTATCCAGGCATGAAAAAGCAGGCTCAGGCCAAATAACAACACCGCCAGCTTTACCCATACTTTTTGAAAACCGGCCTGCCACAGTGAATAATCCAGATTGACACTCAACGACCAGATGACGGCGACGACAATAAAAATTGCCATATAAACAGCAGAAAGGCGCTGAATCAGCCAGGCGGGAAAACCACTCATAAAAACCTCACCAGAATAAATAACAAGGTACTCAAGCCGCTTGCGATTAACACCATCCAGGATGAACGCCCTGCCATTTTTTTATCATAGCCAATATCAATATCCATCAGCAAAAAACGGATTCCTGCAAAAAAATGATAAAACAAGGCAGCAATCAGAATAACTTGAACAATCATCATCAAGGGCGAGTTTAACCATACTGCCAGTTGATCGAATGAGGCTTCACTTTGCAAGGATTGTTGCAGCACATAAAGTGTCAAGGGAATGGCGAAAAAGAGTAGTACACCAGTAACCCGGTGCAAAAAAGATATAATGCCTGTCAGTGGTAATTTGATCTTTAGCAGATTCAAATATACAGGAGCGGATTTATTCATGGTTAATATCTAAAGTGGCGAATATAAAGAAGCATAGACCAGGGCAAAAAATGTTTCATGTTTTTATCGTGCTTTTCATAGGCTAAATCATAATAACTAAGCAAGTGCCGTTAACTGCTCGACAGCCTCGGCCCATTTTTTCGTATCCAGTAAGGCAGAGCGGTTCATAAACGGCTGGCCTTTCATGCGCTTTAAACGCTGCATGGATTGTTGTACGTTTGTTGACTCCAGGTGGATGTTTGCCTTGTCCAGCACCTCAATAGCACCTTCGCGGTTATTGCACACCAGTATCATATCGCAACCCGCATCCATGGCGGCTTCTGCGCGCTCTGTATAACCACCCATGACGGATGCGCCCTCCATTGTCAGGTCATCACTGAAAATTACACCTTCAAAGCCAAGCTCTTCACGCAAAACCTGCTGTAACCAGTAAGGTGAAAAACCGGCGGGCTTGTCATCAATGTCAGAATAAATCACATGTGCAGGCATAACCGCATCCATCCCGGCACTGGCGAGCTCTTTAAACGGTACGATATCCGCCGCCCAGATTGCTTCATGGCTACGCTTATCCACCGGGATTTCATGGTGTGAATCTTCTGTCACCGCACCATGCCCAGGGAAATGCTTGCCGGTTGAAGCCATCCCTGCGGCGCGCATGCCCGCAATATACTGTTTGGATAACTGGCTAACGACCTGCGGGTCTTTATGAAACGAGCGATCACCAATCACTTCACTGACGCCATAGTTAATATCAAGAACTGGGGCAAAGCTAAAATCAATACCAACAGCCCTGACTTCGGCTGCCATCAACCAGCCGTGCTGGTAGGAAGTTTGCAGCATATCTTTTTTAATCTGGTGAACACTGTCTGCTGACTGGCTCAAACTGGCAATGGCGGGAAGCTCGGTAAATTCGGAACGAAAGCGTTGTACCCGTCCACCCTCATGGTCAACACAGATTAATAGCTCTTTATCAGTTGCAGACCTGATCTGTTTCACCAGTTGCTCTATCTGTTCGACCGATTCATAATTTCTGCTAAAAAAAATCACCGCCCCCACATAGGGATGCTTTAAAATGTCTTTTTCTTCCGGCGTGATTTCAATGCCATCCAAATCCAGCATCAAAGGTGCAATGCTCATAAATTCCCCAATATAAAGTTGCATTTAGGCTATACTAGCATGAACCGTATGTTGATTACTCTCTCAATTATACCCTATTCCCGGATGAAACTATCCTATACTGTATACATTACCCTCTATCTAATGGGGTATTTTGAACTATTTCATTGTAATCACTTGCAAAAAGAAAATTAGTATATTAGCATTTACTTAAGTTTAAATGTTGACCCAACTATTTAAACGCAAAATCAACCCCTTAAATATATCGCTAGGAGATACATCATGAAATTTGCATTAACAAAAACTGCAACATTAACCGCAGCAACTCTTTTATTCGCCCTTTCTGGCACAGCGTCAGCTGACTGGTGGGATGGATGGAACAACGGTAGTGGTTCTGGTCAAGGTTACGGAAACGCACAAGGTGACACACGAGGTTCTGGAAATGCAGCGGGCAACGCGCAAGGTTCTGGAAACGGCTGGGGAACGGGTAAAGGCGACGCAGACGGCGAAGTTGATTTTGCCATCACCTTTAAAGGCAAAGGCAAGACTGATATGGATACGGCGGGTAACCTGAGCGGCGACACACGCGGCGCTGGTAACACTGCTGGAAACTGGGCAGGCCAAGGTAACACTGCGGGTAACTTTGCTGGAAACGGTTATGGCCAGGGTGACAACACAGGTTACGGTTCAAACATGCCTTGGGGCGGAAACAACAACTGGGGTGGTTCACGTCCTGGTTACGCAGCACCCCGCATGCAAATGCCACAGGGTCGCATGGCTGCTCCTCAAGGCCGTATGATGGCGCCAGGTTATGCAGCACCTACATTCCAGCAAATGCAGGCTCAAATGGAAGCACAGCGTAAACAATACGAAGCTTATGCACAGCAAATTGCTGCACAACAAAAAGCAATGGCTGAATCTTACAAGAAAGCACAGGCTGCAGCGCCACAAGCTACTGCACCAGCTGCAAGCAAGTAATCTCAAGAAAACAAGGTAACTGATTACTAAAAGCCGCCAGATTAAATTCTGGCGGCTTTTTTAATGGCTACATATTTATTAGAGACCCCTGTCTTTTAGGCCCACCCTTCCCCTCCGCGTAAAAAATAGTACGTTCATCAATTTACACTAAACATTCCTTTTCGAGATAACCTACTATTTTGGTATCAACAAGGAATGTCACAGATGATAAGTAGCCCAGAGCTTACAATACAAACCAACCAGCCCGAAAACAGTCAACACAGTAAAACACACTGGCTTCAATTATTAAGTACACACGGCCGGGTTGGACGTTTTCGCTATTTCTTTTATACGCTAATATTACCGGTTTTGATTTTTTGGACTCTAGCCGCAGTTGCTGGTTTGCTCGGTAAATTTGGCCCAATTGGCGAGATGATAGCTTACGCTATTCTATTTTTAGCCTTATTCATGAGTCTTTTTAGTCTCTTCCAGTTAGCGATTAAACGTTGCCATGACTTCAATGCAAGTGGCTGGCTTTCCCTGCTCATCCTGATTCCATTTGCAATACTGTTACTTTGCCTAATACCAGGAAACACCAACAATAATTCGTACGGTGAACCACCTGAAGCCCCTTCCACCCTGCTTAAACTAGGATCATCCCTACTTATTGCAACACTGGTTGCTGTTGCTACAAACCGGTCTTTAAGCGCACTTTTTGGTTATTAACCCGGCAATCGGCTATCGCCGATGTTTTTTTACGCGGGTTAAGCTGTAAAGAGCAAGAACAGTTTTACTGTGACATATAAAACAGTCAGTATGGGAAACAATAACATAAACCAGTGCGCCAGGCGGGAAGATGAAATCCATCTGGATACTGATTTCATATCCTCAACGATCAGATAAAACGTCGGTATCAAAAACAACGTAATCAAAGTTGCAAATAAAATGCCAAAGCCCAACGATACGGCCATCGGAATCAAAAACTGAGCCTGGGTACTTTTTTCCATGATTAACGGCGTTAGCCCTGCAAACGTGGTGAGCGATGTCAAAAGAATCGGCCTGAAACGCACCCCACCAGCAATTCGGATTGCCTCGCTAATTGGCAGCCCTTCCTTTACACGCTTATTGGTATAATCAACCAGCACCAGTGAATCATTGACCACCACGCCGATCAGTGCCAAAACCCCCATGGCGCTACTGATACTCAGGCTTAACCCCATGATGGCATGCCCACCAATGGCACCAATCACACTAAACGGGATAATACTCATCACCATAAGCGGTTGTGTATAGGAACCAAACGGTATCGCCAGTAAAATATAAATGGCAATCAGCGCAACCAGAAAACCAAAACCCAGGCTTTTGCCAAACTTTTTTTGCTCGCGCTGCTCGCCTTCCAGATCAAAACTAACACCGGGAAACTCCTTCAAAACATCGGGGAACCATGCTTTTAGATCACTCACAATTGCATTGGCATCCACCCTGTCTTTGTTTAAATCAGCCGTTACATTGACAATACGCTGGCGATCAACATGTGTGATCGTTGATGAACCCCGACCGATCACAATATCAGCGACTTCCCGAAGCGGAATATCAGCACCTGCGGGGGTTCGGATTCGCAGGTTTTGCAGGTCAGACAAGGCCAGGCGCTCTTCTTTTGGGGCGCGCACCATCACCTTGATTTCTGACTGGTTGCGCTGGATACGTTGTGCTTCGGCACCGTAAATGGCATGCCGGACCTGTAAGCCCAAAGAACTGATCGTTAACCCAAGCTGTTCTGCCTCGGGACGAATACGCAACTGTACTTCTTCCTTGCCGCCCTCGTAGCTATTTTGAATATCAAACAGTCCCTCATATTCAGCCAGCTTTTGTTTAACCTTTTTCGCTACCGCATTAAGCTGTTTGAAATCCTGGCCTTTAAGTTGCACGTTAATCGGTTCACCACCGCGCCCCAGCTCTGCGCGGAAGCTAAGTTCTTTAACACCGGGGATCGGACCGATTAACTTACGCCACTCGGCAACCAATGCTTTGGTGCTAATGGTTGAGGTGCGCTGCTCTGGCGGTATGGTTTCAAAGGTGACTTGTGCCACATGGGATTTGCCTGTTTGATTGCCTCTGGGGCGGCTACCGACACTGCCAACCGTCACCAGGATATGTTGAATCAGTGGTTTTTCCGTAAACTTCTGGTCTTTTTCCGAAGGCCTGCCGTGAATCATATCATTCACAAATCGTTTTAGCGTTTGAGGCAAATCACCCGCGCCGTTTTGTTCACCCTCATCAAGCACTGGCTCAAGGTATTTTTTTTGTAATGTTTCTGCACCGGCAACCATTTTATCCACATATTTCTGGGTCACATCAATCGCCGTACCTTCCGGCATTTCCAGTGTTGCCGAAACAATCTCACTTTGTATGCGTGGAAAGAAGGTGTATTTGTAACGTCCGCTAATCACAATTGCCACCACCAGTGCCAGTGCACTAAGAAATATAGCCAGCGTCAGATAACGCCAGTTAAGCGAAATATTCAGCAACGGCCCGTAGATTTTAGTGATAAACCATTCCAGTGCCCGTGCAATCCTGCGCTGAAAACGGGTTAACCAGCCCACTTGTGAATCATGGCGCAGTTTCATATGCTGTAAATGGGAAGGCAGCACAAATTTTGATTCAATCAGGGAGAACAATAAAACTGGAATAACAACCAGGGGGATTTGGGCAAAAATCTTGCCGCGTAAACCATCTATCATCAGCAAGGGTAAAAATGCCGCAACCGTTGTGAGAACACCAAACGTTACCGGGACAGCCATTTCCTCAGTGCCTTCGATGGCAGCACGTGTACCATCTCCGGTTTTTTGCAGATGTGTATAAACATTTTCCCCTGTGACGATGGCATCGTCCACGACGATACCCAGCACCAGGATAAAACCGAACATGCTCACCAGGTTCAAAGTCACACCCAACCAGGGCATCACAGCCAATGCGCCGAGAAAACTAATGGGGACACCCACACTGACCCAGAATGCCAGGTCCGGGCGCAAAAACATCGCCAGCAATAGAAGCACCAGCCCAATACCCTGAATCAGGCTGTAAGTCAGTGTATTTAGACGTGCTTTGACGATTTTGGAACTATCTTTCCAATAACTTAAACTGAATCCGGCAGGTAGCGTTTGCGTGCGCGCTTTGAGGTATTCCTTGACGGTCGTTGCCAGCTCAATGGCATTTTGATTGCCCACTCTGGCGACATTGATAAAGGTTGCTGATTTACCGTCAAATTTACTGTAAAGCGGGTCTTCGTTAAAACCGTCATTAATCGTTGCAATATCACCCAGGCGGATACTGGTGCCATTTTTACGGCTAATCACCCGAATACTGGCAAAATCATTTTTACGGTAGGCTTGCCCCAGGGCACGTACCAGAATATCGCCGGATTCGGTTTTGATCGTGCCACCAGGGATATCACGTGACGCATTGCGAATGACACGCGCCACATCCTCAAAGGTTAAACCATACTGGCGCAAGGTTGCATCGGGTATTGAAATACCAATTTCCCAGGGCCTGACACCGCCCATCACAACCTGGGTGATATTAGGTAACGCCTGAATTTCATCACGGATTTTTTCAGTCATGCGACGCAGCGCAACTTCATCGGTTGAATCCTGAATAATCACCACAGTAATCACATTGCGGGTACGAATCAATTGATCGACGACTGGGCGTTCTGCTTCTTCGGGAAACGAGGCAATCTTATCCACGCGGGTTTTGATCTGGTTTAACAACTTGGTGGTATTGTAGGTTTTCTGGATTTCCACCCGAACCAGTGCCCGGCCCTCAGCCGAATCACTGTAAATTCGCTCAATGCCAGGCAGGTCAGCAATCGCATCCTCAACCCGGCTGGATACGCCCTGCTCAACCTCCTTGGGTGTCGCCCCCGGATAATTCACGGCGATATTCACAATATCCATCTCAAAGGCAGGAAAGGTTTCCAGCGGGATGCGTTTTGTCAGCGAGTAAAGCCCACTTAGAATGATCGCAATCATCAAAATATTGGCCGCGACCGGATTGTTGACAAACCAGCGAATCACTTTGTTTCGCCATCCTTCTGTTTGTTTTTCTGATCTGCAAGCTTTCTCTTTAGGGAAATAACCTTCATTCCCTGTATTGCCTGGCCAAGACCTGTTGTAATAAGCTGGCTTCCAGAGACTTTACGTTTTGCATCCTGCACATCAACCACTACCACATCACTACTATTGACGAGGACTTTGACCGGTACAATATCGACCTTGCCATCCTTCAATAGCAATATCTCGCGATTATGACGCACTGCAGAAGGTGGCAACACGAACACATCCTTAAAGGTCTTGCCTTTAATACGTGCTGTTAAATATTGACCGATACGAACCGGTGCGCTGGCTCCCTGTTTTTTCTCAAAGGGCTTATCTATTCGCGCAATCACGGTTATTTGACGGCTTTCCGTATCCAGTGCTGCGCTACTTCGAACAATGCGTCCCTGCCAACGGTTATTATGTAGCCCGTCCGTATGGTTAAAGATTACCAGGGGGAGTTTTCTGTTTTTAGACCCATTTTTAGCCCCACCATTTTGAAAGGTCTCCGGTATATTCAAAAGCGCATACTGGCTTAAGGACAGGGGCATCTCAACATTCACATAATTGGTGGCATAAATTTGACCAAGCACCGTGCCGGTTGATACAAACTGCCCTACATCCACATTCTTTTTTAACACCCTTCCGGTATAAGGTGCTATGACAGTCGTTCTGGACAGGTTCAGTTTCTCCTGTTTTAAACGTGCTTTGGCAGAATTAATCTTGGCTTCAATAGCAGCGCGGCGGCTTGCATAGCTATTTTGTTTACCTTGCAAATCCTGTAATTTCTGCTGTAACTGGTTCAGTTTCTGCTCTTCTGCATCCAGCATGGAACGCGCAATAAGCCGTTTTTTCCATAAACCACGCAAACGTAAAACTTCTTTTTTACCTAACGCCAGATTCTTTTTTGCCAGTTGAATGGAGCGCTGGGTGCTTTTTTGCTCTTCAAGTATTTGCTTCAGGCTAGCCTGGTTAGCCACCACATCACTTTCTGCAATACTCACGGCATTCAGATAATTTGCCTTATCAATAAGTACCAACTCTTTGTTTTTATTAAAATAAGAACCCTCCTTGAAATCATCCGATACATATTGTACACGCCCTGAAACTTCTGCAACAAGGTTGCTCTGCACCCCGGCCTTGACGACACCTGATGCTTTCACCGTGACCGTATAATCCTGACGTTTTAAAGGCACCACCTCAACGACCGGGATACGTTCCAAGCCTGCCTTTTTTTTCGCTTTAGGGCCGGTTTCAACCAGATAGTTGCCAATGAAAAAAGTCGCGACAAGCAACAATATTGGCAATACGATTTTTAACAGAATATTCAAAGGGTAAAACTCTTGTACTAGATTCGCGAACTATTCATTTTACGTTGTTCATCCGCAAAAAGCCCTTAAAAAAATACATTATCACAATGAGAAATTGCGTAGATTAATCTGTATAATTCCAGCGTTTTATCATATAGAAATAACACGATGCTACTATTTATAGCCGCAATTATTGCAGGCTTTGTTTTACTGATATGGAGCGCCGACCGCTTTGTAGACGGTGCTGCCAGTATTGCCAGAAACCTGGGTGTTACGCCGCTTGTCGTCGGTATGCTGGTTGTTGGCCTGGGTACTTCAGCCCCTGAAATGCTGGTATCTGCCGAGGCGGCTTTGCAAGGCAACCCCGGACTGGGCATAGGTAATGCACTGGGATCAAACATTACCAATATTGCATTGGTGCTGGGTGTTACCGCCATTTTTTATGTGTTACCGGTGCATTCGAGGCTGTTGTTAAAAGAGTTTCCACTGATGCTGGCTTCAGCGGTTCTGGTCTGGGTATTGTTTGCCGATGGCTATTTTTCTCAACTTGACGGTATCATATTGCTGGTCACGCTGATCCTGGTCATGGGCTGGATGATCCTGTCAGCCAGACGTGAAGCCAAGGTGCATGACCCCCTGGTTGAAGAATCAATTGTGGAAATTCCCGACGAGTTACCGCTAAAGGTTGCCATTTTCTGGAGTATCGCAGGTTTAGTATTGCTTATCATCAGTTCAAAAATGCTGGTTTGGGGAGCTTCCAACATAGCAACCTCACTGGGGATCAGTGATCTGGTTATTGGCCTGACGATTGTTGCGATTGGCACCAGCCTACCCGAATTAGCCGCGACTATCAGCAGCGCACGTAAAGGTGAAACGGACCTGGCAGTGGGTAATATCGTTGGTTCCAATTTGTTTAACACGCTGGCAGTATTATCACTTCCCGGTATTATTAGCCCTTCTTCCTTACCAGAAGGTGTGCTAAGCAGGGATATGCCTATCATGGTAGGATTAACCATATTATTATTAATCTTCAGTTTTGGCTGCCTGAAAAAATCACGCTTTCAGCTTAATCACTGGAAAGGCATCGTTTTACTACTTGGCTTCATTGCCTATGAAACCCTGATCTATTTTCAGGCAACTGCGCATTAATTATCTCATTACAGGAAACACTCACATTGAATCAACGCTCTCATGATTTTACAAGACTTGCCAAAGCCGTCATACAGGCTGAAATCGAGGCAATTGAAGCGTTAAATGAGCGCCTCGGTAGCCACTTTGATGCCGCCTGTGAAACACTTTTGGCCTGCAAGGGGCGAGTCATTATCTCCGGCATGGGGAAATCTGGCCACATCAGTCATAAAATCGCTGCCACACTAGCCAGTACCGGCACACCTGCCTTTTTTGTGCATCCTGGCGAAGCCTTGCATGGCGACCTCGGGATGATCACTGGCGAGGATACTGTTATCGCCATTTCCAACTCTGGCACAACCGAAGAACTTGTGACACTGGCATCCGTCGTCAAACGCCTGGGCACCAAAATCATCGCCATGTCGGGTGATGACAACTCACCACTTGCTGAGTTGTCCGATCATCACCTGAATATCGGTGTTGAAAAAGAAGCCTGCCCGATGGGGCTTGCACCCACGTCCAGTACCACGGTAACACTGGTGATGGGCGATGCGCTGGCGGTTGCATTACTGGATGCACGCGGCTTTACCCCGGAAGATTTTGCCCGTTCCCACCCCGGTGGACGCCTCGGCAGACAACTTTTAGTCCACGTCAAGGACATCATGCACAGTGGCGATGATATGCCAATCTGCCTGCCTGAAACCTCACTGAAAGATGCCATTTTACAAATGACAGGAAAAAAACTCGGCGCTGTCTTGATTGCAGATGGCAATGATCAACTACTGGGTATTTTTACCGATGGTGATCTAAGACGGCTTTTC
>CAZPEE010000026.1:0-2885 GCA_964585525.1 uncultured Cocleimonas sp. | reverse complement strand
GGCACTAACAATGGCACTAACAACAATATCGACATGGAAAACATAAAGATAGCCAATGTACTTCACACAAATTGTCATACAACCAACCCGGATGAACTGGCAATCAATGTGGTTAACTTAATGCAGGAAAAAGAAATAACCGTATTGCCTGTGGTTGATGCAAACAATCAGACCATTGGCATTATCCATATGCATGATCTACTCAAAGCCGGTATTGTATAAATGGTTTAAACCAAGGAAAACCACATGAACGACAATCTCGATAAAGCAGCTAAAATAAAAATTGTCATTTTTGATATTGATGGTGTACTCACCGATGGCAGCCTGTATTTTGATAATAAAGGCGAAGAATTCAAAGCATTCAATTCCAAGGATGGCCACGGTTTACGCATGCTACTGGAAAGTGGAGTTGAAGTTGCCTTGATTACCGGGCGTAAATCCGAGCTGGTAAAACACCGCGCCGCCAACCTGAAATTATCACCATCCCTGGTGTACCAGGGCTATCGTGACAAACTACCCGCATTTGAGGATTTACTGGAAAAAACCGGCCTATCCAGGGAAAATATTGCCTTTGTCGGTGATGATGTCATTGATTTGCCGATTATGTCCCAGGTTGGTTTTTCAATCACCGTGGCTGATGGACACTGGTTTGTACGCGAACACGCCGACTGGACAACCGAGCAGAAAGGCGGAAAAGGCGCAGCCCGTGAAGTCTGTGAGTTTATCCTGGAAGCCCAGGGGAAACTACAGATCCTGCTGGATTCCTACCTGCACACAAAAAATTAAGCCTATCCATGCCTGTATCGTGAACATAAATTGTAACCATGAATAAAAACGGTATTATCTTACTGATTAGCGCAATCGTGATTGCACTGTTTCTAACGGTCTTAAACACCTTCTGGTTATCCTATAACGGGTTGATTACCCATAAAAAAATTAAAAAGATTGACTATTATTTAAGTGACTTCACACTGTTATCAACACAAGCTGATGGAGAAATGCGTTACCACCTCAAGGCACTCCATTTAATCCACCAGCAGTCAACGGGCAGTAGTGAGATTTTCAAACCCATTTTTAAGGCACAGGACGTTGATAATACCCAGCTGGTTATTGAAGCAGAAAAAGCCCGCCAAAAAACAAAAAATGGCAACATCGAACTGATTGGCAACGTAAAAGTGATTAAAAATAGCAATGAAAAATCGTCGGGCTTTCAACTTGCCACAGAAAATTTAACGTATAATCCAGACACACAAACGTTGCAAACAAAAGCAGCCATTTTGCTCGAATCAAGCTCCGGTTTTATTCGAGGTATCGGTTTAATAAGCCATCTGGATCAACAGGAAATAAGGATACTTTCAAATGTACATGCCGAATTTAGTCCTGCGGGCAATCAATAAATTTTTCTCCCGCTTATTTTATGCAACAAAAAACAGGGTTCCCATTGCTTTCCTGGCAAGCTTATTCGTATTGAGTTTTCCAGCCCATGCATTGAAAAGCGATGTAAGCAAACCAGTCTACATTAATGCAGACAGCGTTATTTTTAATAAGTCCAAAGGTTTTGCCGTCTATGAAGGCAATGTCTCCATTGTGCAGGGCTCACTAGAAATCAAGGCCTGGAAAATTGAAATCAAGGCACCCAAAAACAAAATCAAATTGATTGAAGCCAAAGGCTCTCCGGTAAGTTTCAAACAAAAAATGGATGATGGGAAAATTGCCAAAGGTAAGGCTAACCGGGTACGTTATCTGGTTGAAGAAAAACGTTTGCTCCTGGATGGCAATGCGGTCTTATCACAAAACGATGATAAATTCAGCAGTAACCATATTGAATATTCAATTCGCACTGGCGAACTCAAGGCAGGTTACAAACCAGGCACAAAAGCAGCCAGGGCGACGCAAAAAAAGTCGCGTGTACGAGCTATCTTCTACCCTAGCAACAAACCTTAATAAAGTGGCTACCTTAAAAGCAAACAAACTCCACAAAAGCTATGGTAAACGTGAAATCCTCAAAGGGATTTCACTTGATATAAACAGTAGCGAAATTGTCGGTTTACTAGGACCTAACGGTGCAGGCAAAACAACCTGTTTTTACATGATCGTCGGCCTGGTTAGCTGCGACAAGGGCACAATAACCATTGAAAATGAACAGGGCGTTATAGACCTCACCTCGCTTTCCATGTACCAACGCTCACGCTGTGGCATCGGTTACCTGGCCCAGGAAGCCAGCGTATTCCGTAAACTGACCGTAGCCGAAAACATCTTAGCCATTCTTGAAATTCGCAAAGACCTCAATGCCCAGACACGCCGCGACAAGCTCGAAAGCCTGATGGAAGAATTTCAACTTTGCCATATTCGCGATAGCCTGGGTATTAGCCTGTCCGGTGGTGAAAGACGCCGCGTAGAAATAGCCCGCGCACTGGCAACCGAACCATCCTTCATCTTACTTGACGAGCCTTTTGCCGGGGTTGATCCGGTATCAGTTCTGGACATCCAAAAGATCGTTTCACATCTCAAACAACGTGGCATTGGCGTACTCATCACCGACCACAACGTACGTGAAACACTCAGCATTTGTGATAGAGCCTATGTCCTTGGCAACGGAGAGATTATCGCTTCCGGATCCGCAAGTGACATTATGGCAAACGACCAGGTACGCAAAATTTACCTTGGCAAAGACTTCACACTCTAGCCCGGATGTTTCATGAAGGAAATTCCGGTTTGTTGAATGTCAAGCATGACAAAAATCGAAGATGAACGAGATAGAAGTGCGATAAACGGCTTGGTTATGCGGATAATTAAGTGGGCGGATAATTAAGTGGGTGTCTATTATTATTTTTTTCCAATTGCTAACCTTTAATTTATTTCTGGGTGTATTAGCTTAACTTGAG
>CAZPEE010000025.1:10205-16696 GCA_964585525.1 uncultured Cocleimonas sp. | reverse complement strand
TCAATCATCATGACTTGAACCTATCACTATCCCGTTGTATGTATAATACAACGGGATAGCCTACCCTGCCAGCCTACTACAAACGCCAATAATCGGGGCTTAGTAAAACCAGCACCGACACCACTTCCAGCCGACCTAAGAGCATGGAGGCGACAGAAATCATTTTCGCCGCATCATCCAGGGTGGCAAACGATTGTGTGACTTCTCCCAGTCCCGGCCCCATATTATTCATACAGGTCGCAACCGCAGAAAACGCCGTCACCTGGTCGATACCATCGAACATCATCAACAATAATAAAACCACAAACGATGCAACATACAGTGCAAAAAAACCAAAGACTGATTGCAGTGTTCGGTCAGCCAGTTTTTTCCGACCATTCAGGCGAATATGAAAAACACCATTTGGGTGCAACAAACGTTTCATTTCCCTGCCAACCAGTTTGAACAGGATTAATATCCGCATCACTTTCATGCCACCTGCGGTAGAACCACCACAACCACCGACAAAGCCAATCAGTATCAGGAAAAAAGGAATAAAAAGTGGCCAGTACGAATAATTAGTGGTGACAAAACCCGTACTGGTAATCATCGAAACAACCGTAAAAACGGTGTTCAGGGATGTCTTATAAAAACCAGAATAGGTATGAAAAATACTTAGTGTAAGAATAATCAAGGCACTTGAAGCAGCGATGATAAAAAGGAACAAGCGAACCTCTTCATCCTGAAAATATACCTTTAAAGACTTTTCTTTTAATGCAACATAATGCAGGGAGAAATTTATTGCGCCCAGTAGCATGAATACAATCGCGATTTGTTCAAACATATGGCTATTTTTAAAAAAGTTGAATCCATCATCATGGGTCGAAAAGCCGCCAGTAGATACTGTTGCCAAACTGTGCGAAATCGCTTCAAACGCGTTCATACCGGCTAGCCAATAGAAAAAGGCACAGGCAATGGTTAAGCCAAGGTATATTTTCCATAGGATGGAAGCTGTCTGGTTTAACCGGGGTGTCAGTTTTTCTTCCTTCATCACGCCAGGGACTTCGGCTTTATAGATCGACATACCACCAATGCCTAACTGGGGAATCACGGCCACTGCCAGTACAATCAAACCCATGCCACCAAACCATTGCAGTTCCTGCCGGTAAAAAAGCAGTGAAGGAGGCATATCATCCAGATTGGATAAAACGGTTGCGCCGGTCGTGGTAACACCCGAAACAGCTTCAAATAATGAATCAATAACCGAGGTATGCAGGATAAGGTCAAAAGGGATTGAAGATATGATGCCCAGGGCTAACCACACCAGTACAATGATTAAAAAACCATCTCGCCGGTATAATTCGACATCCAGGGACTTAAACGGTAACCACAGAATCACACCCAGGAAAAATGTGATGAATAACGATTCCACAAACTGCTGCATGGCACCATCGTGATAAATAATTGAAACGATAATGGGTGGGATGAACATGACAGAAAATAACAGGCACAAACTGCCCACTGTTTTTGCCACCTTACCGAAACGTTTTAGTTTCATCGGATTTGTTCTCTATTCCAGTAGAAATGGATTAGAGCGAATTGATAATATCATTTAAGGTATGCATATTATTTTCATAATCGTCACGCAAATTAATATGCTCGATTTGCTCGCGTAGTTTCTGGATACGGGCATTGATGTTCGCGATTGCCTGCACTTCTTCTGGCGAGGCAATCTTCTTTGCTTTTAACAATGTTGCCTGTGCTACCGCTAATAACTTGTCTACTTCATTATCCTTGCCAGCCTGCACATTGTTATTATCCGTCTTAATTTCCAGGCGC
Organism: uncultured Cocleimonas sp.; assembly: GCA_964585525.1. Lineage (GTDB taxonomy): Bacteria > Pseudomonadota > Gammaproteobacteria > Thiotrichales > Thiotrichaceae > Cocleimonas. The sequence goes on along the minus strand of CAZPEE010000025.1, from coordinate 14,878 downwards.
TTGAGTGTTTCAACCAGCCCGGCTATACGGGTTTTATTGGCAGGTTTGGCAACATCACTTGCCTCGGCCAGAAAATGCAGAGCATTTTCTATATTATCATGCGCACCTTGTTTATCACGGCTCACCAGTAAGTCATGCTCGGCAGTGCTTAAATACATTTTTGCATCAAGCAGGTGTTTTAATGTTTTATCGGTATTTGAAGAATTCACATAGCTATCAATAATACGCTGTAACAAGCTATGCGGTTTTTCTTTGGCACGTGTATTTATTGATTCCTCTTTACTCACATCTTCTGCGAACAAAAATGAACCCACTGTGGTTAAACAAAGGGCTAATGCGAGCAGACCAAGTTTCCCACTGTTTGCCATGTTAATAATATTCATTGGTTTTAGCCTATTCATTTTATATTCCATGAAACTGTCCGATGCGCGTTAATCCGCGGGATTCTACTCCTGATGACCCGAAAATTCTTGATATTTTATGCGTAATTGAGTGCTTTGGAAAAAAATTAACGTAAAAAATCAATAATTGATGCTTTACCCCTACTCAAAATGTAATTAATAGCGTATTATTTCGCGCCATTCCTTAGCCGCATTAGCAGATGCTAATATTATTTATTTTCCTCTGGAGCCTCGATTGTGAGTAGCGTTTGGCACTTGATTTTCCCCTTTCTGGGATGGTTACCTTCTGTTAATAAAGCGTCTATACGTGCTGATCTTATGGCAGGTCTTACGGGCGCAGTCATTGTTCTACCGCAAGGTATTGCCTATGCCGCTATTGCCGGCCTACCGCCACAATATGGTTTATATACATCCATGGTGACGCCTGTCATAGCGGCACTATTTGGATCCTCAAGGCACCTGATTTCCGGGCCAACGGCTGCGATTTCCATTGTTGTTTTCTCTGCATTGAGTGGTCACGCAGAACCCGGTTCTCCTGAATTTATCAAATTAGCACTCACCCTAACCTTCCTGGCAGGTTTATTCCAGTTTGCCTTTGGTGTGGCACGTTTTGGCTCACTGGTTAATTTTGTGTCGCATACTGTCGTCATTGGTTTTACCGCAGGCGCAGCTATTTTAATCGCCACCAGCCAACTCAAATATGTGCTTGGCATGCAAATCCCCCGCGGGGAATCATTCCTGCATACCTGGACCGATATGTTCCAGCAGATTGGTGATATTAATTATTATATCCTGGCCGTTGCCGCAGTCACCCTGGTTGTCGCACTGTTAATACGAAAATTTCTTCCCAAATGGCCCTACCTGTTATTTGGCATGGTCGCCGGTGGCCTGTTCAGTTTATTGATAGGTGGTGAAGAACATGGCGTGAGACTGGTCGGTGCCATACCGCGAAGCCTGCCACCTTTATCATCGCCAGAATTTTCTTTTGAAACAATCAAAGATTTAATACCCGATGCATTTGCCATAGCCTTGTTAGGCCTGGTTGAAGCGGTATCCATCGCACGTTCAGTCGCTTCAAAAAGCAAACAGCAGATTGACGGTTCACAGGAATTTATTGGCCAGGGTTTATCCAATATTGTTGGCAGCTTTTTCTCAAGCTATGCGGGTTCTGGTTCCTTTACCCGTTCCGGCATTAACTATGATGCGGGTGCAAAAACACCATTCTCGGCTATTTTTGCTTCGATCTTTTTATTGTTAATTGTCTTGCTGATTGCGCCTGTTACTGCTTACTTGCCCATCGCTTCCATGGGTGCATCCATATTACTGGTGGCTTATAACCTGATTAATTTCCATCACATTAAACAAATTTTCCGTATTTCCCTTCCAGAGACCTCTATCTTTCTAACGACCTTTCTGGCGACCCTGTTCCTGGAACTGGAATTTGCCATCTATATGGGCGTGTTGGTATCGCTTGTCTTGTTTGTGGCTCGCACATCCCACCCAAGAATTGTATCCCTGGCTCCCAATCCAAAAACCAAAGCACGCTCTTTACAGGATGTGAATGAAAAACACCTGGAAGAATGCCCCCAACTTAAAATCATACGTATTGATATGTCAATTTATTTTGGCTCCCTGGCGGCTATTCAAAAGGAATTCCACAAACTGACCACTCAGGGTTATCGCTATATTTTGATTGATGCCAGCGGCATTAACTTTATCGACATGGCAGGCTCTGAAATGCTTGAACAAGAAGCAAAACGTATCGAAGAACTCGGCGGTGGATTATTCTTTTACAATATCAAAGACAGTGTTTTTAAATACTTGTTAGACAGTGATGCCTTTGGACATATTGGCGATTACCATTTCTTCCCGTCAAAAAAAGGGGCGATACAATGGGTGTTCACGCAGCTTGATGAAGATATTTGTAAGCGCTGTGACAAGCGAATATTTACAGAATGTAGTACCGTAGAGCGAGACAATCCAACAGAATCAACTATCGTAAAATTCAATAAATAATCTTATAAACAGTAGACACCATGAAAGAAACCGCTAAGAAACTTTTAAACTCCAAACAAATTCGTAAACGCCTGGCCTCTGTTGCCCTGTTTGTCATGATTGCAGTTTTCCTTGCCTTCAAGGAACCAACGGTTGAAATAGCCTGGGTTAGCGCTATTTTATTACTCACTATTTACTTATTTGCATTTGAGATAGTCGATATTGATGTCGCAGCCATCAGTATTATGGTACTGCTTGGTCTAAGCTCCTTATTTGCGCCCTACATGGGTCTGGAAAAAGGGCTGGTTGACCCTAACCGGCTGTTTGATGGCTTTTCCAGTAATGCGGTCATGTCGATCATCGCCGTGATGATTATTGGTGCGGGACTGGATAAAACGGGGATTATGGGAAAAGTTGCCAATTTTATCCTGAATGTTGGCGGCAAATCCGAAGGTCGCATTATCCCCATTATCTCTGGTACGGTTGCCATTATCTCATCCTTCATGCAGAACGTCGGTGCTGCAGCGCTATTCCTACCGGTGGTTGCCAGAATATCGGCGCGATCAGGCGTACCTATCTCCCGCTTACTCATGCCCATGGGCTTTTGCGCCATTTTAGGCGGAACGGTAACGTTAGTAGGCTCATCGCCACTTATCTTGTTAAACGACCTTATTTTAACCTCTAATACGACATTACCTGCTGACAAGCAGATGGAAACCTGGTCATTATTTTCTACAACCCCCGTTGGTTTGGTGCTGGTCGCTGTTGGCATTATTTACTTCCTGATTATGGGTCGTTTTGTTTTACCGGTTAGCAAAACAGACAGCGACTCCAAAAAGAACGGTATGCAATACTTCCAGGATGTATACGGTTTGAACTATACGCTACATGAAGTCGTTGTTGGCGATAACAGTAAATTAATTGGCAAAAACCTGGATGAAATTGAAACCAAATACAAAATCCGAGTCATTGCCACTAAACGCCCTGGACAACCGGCAAAATTTGGCCCCGGCGCCATTGACCGCGATACGGCTATCGAAGCCAAAATGGTCATGGCTATCGTTTCTGAAAGCGACGATTTAAGCGCTTTTCTTGATCAGTTTGAACACCTCATTAAGCGCCCGTCCCCACAAACATTTGCCGAACAACTGTCACCAAACCAATCCGGTCTTGCCGAAATCGTCATCCCACCCGGCTCAAATATGATCGGCAAAAGTGCCCGTGATGTCTGGATGCGTAAAACCTACGGCACCGCCATGATTGGCTTACACCGTGATGGTGAAACCCTGCATGAGGGCGATGACATCCGCAGCATGCCACTCCATTCAGGTGATACACTTGTCGTCTATACACCCTGGGATGCCTTGATGAATGTTGAGCAATCCCCTGATTTTGTCGTCATCACCAAAGATTTTCCTCATGAAGATGTACGCCCACAAAAATTGATTTTTGCTGCAATTTTCTTTTTCATTGCATTATTTTTGGTGCTGTTTACCGATGTACGCTTATCAATTGCGCTGCTGACTGGCGCCGTTGGCATGATACTCAGTGGTGTCTTAAACATCGACGAAGCGTACCAGGCGGTATCATGGAAAACCGTTTTTTTGCTTGCCAGCCTTATTCCACTCGGGCTTGCGGTAGAGCAAAGCGGCACAGCCAAATGGATTGCTGATCAAACGCTCTCGGTCGTTGGCGATATGCCCATCTGGGTAATCCAGGCAGCAGTTGCCGCACTTGCAACCTTCTTTACCCTGGTCATGTCAAACGTCGGGGCAACGGTTTTACTCGTACCACTTGCTGTAAACATTGCACTGGGAGTCGGAGCCAACCCTTCTGTTTTTGCACTCACCGTTGCCATCGCTACCTCAAACTCATTCCTGATACCAACCCACCAGGTTAATGCCTTGATTATGGGTCCGGGCGGTTACCGTGTACCTGATTTCATCCGCGCCGGTGGTATAATGACAGTGCTGTTCCTGGTCGTCATGATCGCCATGATGAATTTGATATATTAGCTGCTTTCTTAGGCGCCCCAAGCGCCAGAAAGTACATCGTTGCACTTCCGCAAGGAAGTGCCGATGTTGGTTGAAGCAAGGGATGCTCTGTTTACGTAAGTCAATACACGCTAAGTCTTGTTGTTTCCTTAGGCGCCCCAAGCGCCGAACGGTTACACTCTAATAATTGAGTTCACCATTTTAAACAACAAAATGGGAAGCTCACTAAAAGTACATCGTTGCACTTCCGCAAGGAAGTGCCGATGTTGGTTGAAGCAAGGGA
>CAZPEE010000025.1:0-10105 GCA_964585525.1 uncultured Cocleimonas sp. | reverse complement strand
TCCGCAAGGAAGTGCCGATGTTGGTTGAAGCAAGGGATGCTCTGTTTACGTAAGTACCAAGCTCAAGCCATCCCAATACACCAAACAACAGGTAGCCCGCTTCTATCTCGTCAATTTATTCGGCTGAGTTATCCATTTAAAAAAAACAAAATGGTAAGCTCACTCAATATGTCGTAAACTACGCCTATGCACGGTTTTCACACATCACGCCAAAAAGCGCTTAGCCTACTTATGATACTGGTCATGATGGCGTTGCCGTTTTTGTCGATGTCTCCAGTATCTGCACATTTAAAAACACACACTAGCCAACATACCAGCCATAGTTTCCACAATGCTGTTAATCAAGCCATGGGCAGTAAACACGATTGTTGTGATCCTGCACAACAGCGCCTGATGAAAGACTGCTGCAAGCACCACTGCCAGCATGGAGAGCAATGCCATTGTGATGCTGGCCAGCTCGGTTCTTCTGTAGCGTTAACGATGGTGACTGTATTACCCGAAGCCATTCCTGCTATGGTTTACCATCCTGTCAATTCATCTTCTTTTCGAACTAAAGACCCTGACTCTGTCTTTCGCCCACCTATCTCTTTTCTCTGATACACCACCTATTCACGTCTGTTCTTAACTGCTAACAGATAATAAATTACGTTCGAATTTTAATCAGAGAACACCATGAAATTCTTGAAAAACCTTATCAGCTTTGCGCTGATTACACTTGTAGTTGTGGCCGTTGTAATTGTCGCTATCTGGTTCTTTAGCCCAATGGATACCCGCGAGTCACTCTATAACCAGACTATCGCCAGGCTTACCGGAAAAACCTACCAGAATACCTTTGCCAGTTCTATTGCATCTGTTGAAAATGATAGCGTGGTACAGCATTCGAAACGCCATGCAGACCCAAATTATGTGTGCCCCATGCATCCGCAAATTGTCAAAGACGAACCCGGTAACTGCCCTATTTGTGGTATGGACCTGGTTAAAAAAGAAGCCGCCAAGACTGCTGAAAACACGAGCACCAGCAAAAAAGAGAAGAAAATCAAATACTGGGTTGCCCCCATGGATGCCAACTTCCGGCGTGATGAACCCGGAAAATCACCGATGGGCATGGATTTGGTTCCTGTTTATGAAGATAATGAAGAGAATGAGGGCGACCAGGATACAGCCGATGGCTACCCCAGGATCACGATCAATGCCAGCACAGCACAAAATATGGGCGTGCGAATTGAGGTTGCAAAAAAACAGGCGCTGTCACGTACCATTAAAACGATTGGTTCCATCAACTATAACGAAGACACACTGCACCACGTGCATGCCCGTGCTAAAGGCTGGGTAGAAAAACTCTATACCCGCTCACTGGGTGACCCTGTCAGCAAAGGTGAAACGCTGCTGGAATTTTACTCACCCGAGATACTCGCCGCACAAAAAGACCTGCTGATTGCAAAACGCAACAGTCGAGTATTTAGCGGCTCTGGCGCTAACAAAAAGCGGGGATCATCGCTTGCAGAAGCCTCTAAAACGCGGCTGCGTGATTTAAATGTGCCAGAAAGCCTGATTAATAAAATTATCAAAAATGGCAAGTCACAACACCGTATCCCAATCATTGCACGTCACAATGGGGTGGTGGTAAAAACCGGGATTCGCGATGGCATGTATATCACACCATCAACCGAAATTTATACGATTGCTGACTTATCCTCCGTGTGGCTGATTGTCGATGTGTTTGAACACCAAATGTCCTGGGTTACTATTGGTGACAAGGCGGAAATACAGGTTCAGGGTGTTCCGGGTAAAACCTGGACAGGCAAGGTCGATTATATTTACCCGGAGCTAAATCCCAGGACGCGCACCCTGCGGGTACGGCTTAAAATTGCTACACCCAGGCATCAATTGAAACCCAATATGTTTGCTGATGTGACCTTATTCAGCCGTAGCAAACAGGCACTTACCGTTCCGGCTGAAGCGCTTATTTATTATGAAAAAAGCCCACGGCTTGTCAAAGTGGTTGCACAAAATAAATATCAACCGGTTGAAGTCAAGGTTGGCATGAAATCAGATGGCAAGGTTGAAATCATCCAGGGGATCAAAGAAGGAGACAAAATACTCGCTTCAGGCCAATTCATGATTGATTCTGAAAGTAACCTGCAAGCCAGTTTCCGCCGTTTAAGCGGGGATGGTGCTGTTGGCAAAACAGATGAAAACAACCAGAAAATGCCAGGGATGGACATGCAGGAGCAACAATAATGCTCGCTAAAATTATTGAAGCCTCCATCAGGAACCGTTTCATGGTGCTGATGATGACACTGCTAATCACAGTCTGGGGCGTAATCTCTTTAAACAACACACCGCTGGATGCAATACCTGACCTGTCTGATGTGCAGGTGATTGTTAAAACCAGTTTCCCCGGACAAGTACCGCAAGTAGTTGAAGACCAGGTTACCTACCCGATCACCACCACCATGTTAAGCGTACCCAAGGCAACGGTGGTGCGCGGCTTTTCCTTTTTTGGTGACTCCTACGTCTACATTATTTTTGAAGATGGCACCGATATTTACTGGGCGCGTGCCAGGGTACAGGAGTATTTAAGCCAGGCAGCCAGCCAGCTACCCAAAGGGGTTGAACCAAGGCTTGGCCCGGATGCCACCGGCGTTGGCTGGGTCTATGAATATGCACTGGTAGACAAGGGTAACACGCACGATTTATCCCAACTGCGTTCACTGCAAGACTGGTTTATCAAGTACGAACTACAAACTGTGCCCGGTGTTTCCGAAGTTGCCACTATCGGTGGCATGGTCAAACAATACCAGGTTACAGCCGACCCGGATAACCTGCGCGCCTACAATATAAGCTTGAGCCAACTTAAAACAGCCATCCAGCGCGCTAACCAGGAAACCAGTGGCTCCGTGATGGAACTGGGTGAAGCGGAATACATGATCAGCTCCAAAGGTTATCTGAAGAACGTCGAGGATATTGAAAACATACCGGTCAGTTTAAACAAACAGACCGGCGCGCCGATTTTATTGCGTGATATTGCCAGGGTGCGTATCGGCCCACAAATGCGCCGTGGCATTGCCGAGCTTGATGGCGAAGGTGAAGTCGTTGGCGGTATCGTGGTCATGCGTTATGGCGAAAATGCGCTGCAAGTGATTGAAGATACCAAAAAGAAAATCGAGGAAATCAAAGCGGGTTTGCCCAAAGGTGTAGAGCTTGTCACCACCTACGACCGCTCCAAACTGATATTAAATGCCGTGGATAACCTGAAACATAAATTATTGGAAGAATTTGCCGTGGTTGCGCTGGTCTGTTTAGTTTTCCTGTTTCATTTGCGCTCCTCACTGGTTGCCATCATCAGCCTGCCAGTGGGCATTTTGATCGCCTTTATTATCATGCATAAACAGGGCATAAATGCCAATATCATGTCACTCGGTGGTATCGCCATTGCGATTGGCGCAATGGTCGATGCGGCGATAGTGATGATCGAAAACGCGCACAAACACCTGGAGAAATGGCATAAAGACTATGGTGAGATGCCCAGGGGAAAAGACCATTGGCATGTGATTACGGTATCCGCCATCGAAGTTGGCCCGGCACTGTTTTTCTCCCTGTTAATTATTACCTTGAGTTTTGTCCCTATTTTTGCCCTGGAAGCACAGGAAGGCCGCTTATTCGCACCGCTTGCCTTTACCAAAACCTATTCGATGGCTGCAGCGGCTGGTTTGGCAATCTCGCTGGTTCCCGTTTTGATGGGTTATATGATACGCGGTAACATTCCCGACGAACATAAAAACCCGATTTCGAGGTTCCTGATCTGGCTATACCGCCCTATTCTTAAACTCTGCTTGAGCGTTCCCTGGTTAACCATACTGGTCTCACTGCTGGTCATGGTTTCAGCCCTGTTTCCGCTTCAGCATATCGGCAGTGAATTCATGCCCGAACTGGAAGAAGGCGACCTGCTCTACATGCCCACCACACTGCCCGGTATTTCTATCGGCAAGGCACAGGAACTACTCACCCAGACCAACAAGCTGATTAAAACCGTACCCGAAGTGGAACGCGTGTTTGGCAAAATAGGCCGCGCCGAAACCGCCACCGACCCTGCGCCATTAACCATGATTGAAACCACCATTTTGTTAAAGCCCAAAAGCGAATGGCGCGCCGGATTAACACTCAAGGATTTAATCAAGGAACTCGATAAACGCGTCAAATTCCCCGGCCTGACCAATGCCTGGGTACAACCGATTAAAACCCGTATCGACATGCTGGCAACCGGAATAAAAACCCCGGTCGGTATTAAAATTGCCGGCCAGGATTTAAAGGTAATTGAAAAAATCGGCAAAGATATCGAAGGTATATTAAACGATGTGCCCGGCACTGCTTCGGTATTTTCAGAACGGGTATCCGGCGGGCGTTATATTCAGATTATACCCGACCGCATCAATGCCGCACGCTTTGGCCTTAACATCGCCGATATACAAACCATCATCAGCTCGGCGGTGGGGGGCGCAAACGTCACCCAAACGGTCGAGGGGCTGGAACGTTACCCGGTAAACCTGCGCTACCCGCGTGATGTACGTGATGATATTGACAAACTGATGGAGCTGCCATTGGTGACGCCTTCTGGCGCACATATCCCGCTTTCACGGGTCGCTGATATTCATTTTGCCGAAGGCCCACCCATGATCAAGACCGAAAATGCACGGCTTAATGGCTGGACTTTTGTCGATATACGCGATGTTGACCTGGGAAGCTATGTTAAAAACGCACGTAAAAAACTAAAAGATGAACTCAAACTACCTGCGGGCTATACGGTTAGCTGGGCAGGCCAGTATGAATATTTATTGCGCGTCAAAGACAAACTTAGCCTGGTGATTCCCATGATGTTACTGGTCATTTTGTTACTCCTTTACTTAACCTTTAAAGACATGGTTGCTGCACTGGTTATTATGTTATCTCTGCCCCTGGCTTTGGCGGGCGGAATCTGGTTTTTATTCTGGCTGAATTTTAATTTTTCAGTCGCCGCTGCGGTGGGTTTTATTGCGCTCGCCGGGGTTGCAGCCGAGTTTGGCGTTATCATGTTAATCTACCTTAATAATGCGGTGCTGGAAAAAGAACTGGATGGAAAGCTCAAGAATGTTGCAGATTTAAAAGACAGTATCATGCAGGGCGCAGTCATGCGGGTACGCCCCAAGGCGATGACGGTTGCGGTAATTATCGCAGGCTTAATCCCGATTATGATGGGTTCCGGCACCGGTTCTGATGTCATGCAACGCATAGCCGCGCCGATGATTGGTGGTATGATTACCGCACCGTTGCTGTCATTACTGGTCATTCCCGCAATCTATTTAATCTGGAAAAAAAGGGGGCTAAAGAAATGATGATCCAAGTTAACACGGCATTCATACTACTCACAACCAGCATACTTGCTATCAGCCCCCTGCATGCTGAGCCAACAAAACATCAGGCTAATGCCAAAATGGCGAAACGCACTCAGACACACACCCTGGCTTTAAACCAGTTAATTAAGATTGCCATCAATCATAACCCCGGTCTTAAATCGAGTAAACTTGCCTGGCAAAGTAAAATTCAGCAGTACCCGCAGGCAATCGCTCTGAATGACCCAAAGCTGGTTTACTCCGAAGCCATCAACCCGGTTGAAACCCGCCTGGGCCCACAGGACCGCAGCCTGTCTTTAAGCCAGAAATTCCCCTACCCTGGCAAACGCAGGCTCAAGGGTGAAGTGGTTAAAAAAGATATCCAAATGGCTAAGGTGCGCTATGAAAAGGCAAGCCGCGATCTTATCGTTTCACTCAAACAGTCATTTTATGAACTGGTTTATATCGAAAATGCCATCAAACTCACCCGGCAAAATAAAAAACTGCTGGAGCGCATTACCCATATTGCAACCACGGATTACGCCAATCGCGCCAGTAATCTTAACAGTGTCGCCAAGGCACAAAGCCAGTACGCACAGGTTACCTACGATGTACAGTTGTTGCAGGAACTGCGCGCAACCGAAATCACACGGCTCAATACGCTACTCAACCGTAAACCGGACCAGGCACTGCATATCAATCCGTATGCTCGGGTACCTGCAAAATTTAAACATTCATTATCACGACTGTACCAATGGGTAGAATCCAATGAAGAACTCAAAATTGCTGATTTAGGTATTGATAAGAGCAGCATACAAACTCGCCTGTCACGTTACAGCAGCAAGCCAGATTTTGACCTAGGTGTAAAATATACAGAGATTGGCGAGTCGGATATTTCCGGCTTAGCGCGCAGTGGCCGCGATGGACTGGCTGTCAGTATCGGTATTAACATTCCACTTAACCGGGAAAAGAACTCAGCCATAAAACGCCAGGCGCATCTTGATCGCTTGCGCAAAATTGAAGAGAAACACAGCTTGGCAAACGCGCTTAAAAACCGGGTAAAAATGGTTTATTTCAAGCTTACCAATGCCCAGCGTTTGATCACTTTGTATGGTAAGAACCTGATTCCACAGGCCAACCGTGCGATGCAAGTCGCCCAGCTTCAATATCGGGAAAATAAGGGTTCCATCGCATCTTATCTGGAAAGTCAATCAACCTGGCTTAACTTCAAACTGGCGTATCAGCGCGCCATTGCCGATTATTGGAAAAACCTCGCCGAGATGGAAAAGTTGACCGGGAGAAAATTATGAATCAGCAACCAGTACACATTGTCTTAAGCCGCTCATTTCATGAAAAGGGTGGAATTTCCGGATTATCATGTTTTGCCAGCTGCCTTTTGATTGTAACCAGCCTGAGTGCTTGTAGCCGGGGAAACACCCATTCCACAAAAAACCCGGCATTCGCGGATCAGTTTTCGACCTTGCAGCGCGATTTCAAGCAGCATCAGCCGAGCGCCTATGTTAAGGCGAATTTAAAAGCACAAGCTATCGACTTTAAGCCCCAACCGGCCAATAAGCAGAAACTCAGCATAACTAAAATAACGCAGCAGTTAGCCACTAAAAAGAAACGTGCCTCGTTTACTATCCAGTCTGCGATCAATCACAATGGTTTATTTAAACCGCTCGCTGGTATCAAGCTAGCGCAGCTTAAAAAGAATGCCCGTTTGCCGCAGGTATTATCCTATGCTATCCATCATAACCTGGATATTAAAACCAGCCTGCAAAATGCACGCTCCAACCTGGAAAAATATGACCAGGTTAGTTTTCTGGATGATATGCTCGCGCAATATGCCAGCTTTAGCAATGATTTATCGCTTTCCGGGAGCACCCAGAAACACAAAAAACCGGTTAGCAGGAATTTTCCGTTTCCCGGCTTGCTCAGCCTGAAAGGCCGCATTATTGATCAGGCCGTAAACACATCACGTTTGCAACTAAAGCAAACGGTGCAAGATATCATTACCCAAACCAGAATTGCCTACTACGAACTACAATTCAGCCAAAATAACATCCGCATTAGCCAGCAAACCATTACATTATTACAGGCGCTCAAGGACCAATTGAAAGATAATTATGCCAGCAATGATTCGGGTAGCTCCGAACTCAGTAGCATCTTGCAAACCGATATTGAAATTGCAAAAAATCGTAACATTCTGCAAATTGCCCGTATAAACCAACAATCCAAACAGGCAAAACTGAATGCCTTGCTAAATTTACCGGCGGATTTCAAACTTGGCAGATTGCCGGCGTTAAGCCCCATAAAGATTACAGCAAACACCAAACAACTTCTTAACACAGCAGCAAAACACCGCATTGAGATTGTTGAGCTACGTTCCGAATTGAAAAAAATGGAACAGATTATCCTGCTTTCAGAAAAACGCTTTTACCCTGATTTTGATGCGGGTTACAGCCGCTTTAGCAGCCGTGGCAGCAAACCCGGCTTTAAGCAAAAAGCCACATTTAAAAACAACATCAACAACGCCTATTTTGCCAACAACGATGCCTTTTTAAACGAAACAAAACAAAAGTACAAAACACTGCAAGCCAAAATAAGTGCACTAACAACAACCACGGAGAACGAATTGCAACAAGCATTACTAGCCTATAACAGCGAAAAAAGCCAGTATAGCCTTTATCAGAAAAAGGTCTTGCCCAAGGCAAAAGCAACGCTGGATATTGCCCGAAACCTCTACGAAACCGGCGAGTCATCCTTTTTGGATATTATGGATGCTCAGGAAATGATCCTGGGTTATCGCCTACTTGCCTTAAAAGCGGTCAAAGGCATGAATATCAATGCCGCCAAAGTGGACCGGTTACTGGGTACAAGCCTGTAGGCTGATGCGTCAATTTTTTTATTTTCATAAATAATCACTAACAACCTTGATTTATCTTTTCTTCGGGCGTTAAATAGCCACATTTTTTATTCAGAGCAAGATTATGCCTAGCAGCCCATACCAGCCGCCTCAATCCAGTGTTTACGATGGACAAAATACCCCGGATATTCAACGCAGTAAAGCACCCAAAGTCATTGGTATTATACTGATTATCTTAACCACTTTGGGCGCATTAGGCATGATTGCCAGCCTGGGCATGCTGATTTCCGGTAATGAGTTATTATTAGCGACCTACGAAAAACAGGGGATGAACCTGACCTATGTTTACCTCACCATGATCCTGGGGTTGTTCGGTGCAATCTGGACATTTTACACCAGCATCCAATTGATCAAATACCGCGACCGTGGTCGGCGTTTCTATAATTACTACATGATTTATTTGCTAATCAGCATGCCGCTGTCAATTGCCTATCAGGCCTATTCGCGTCCTGATAATACTGATTTCAATACCATCATGATTGGCATGGCAAGTGGTGTTGCAGGCTTGTTGATTTATGGTTTGTTCTGGTATTTGCTGAACAGGGAAAAGACCAAAGCTAGCCTTAGTTAAAAATCTCTGCACAAATCTGATTTTTTGGAAGCAATGCTTTAGCTTCACCTGGGAATTGATTAATGCACATTTTTATTGACTGCTGAGTCAGCATGACTGGCGGAAATGCCATCCTGGTGAAATATCCTGCTCACGTCAACGTTGTCGAGTACATAGCGTGTATGACAAAACTCGCAATCAATCTGGATGCTGCCCTGCTCCTGGATAATGCTATCAGCTTCCTTTTTGCCAATCGAGTAAATGGTGTTTTCTATTTTTTGTTGCGAACAGCTACATTCAAAACGAATCGGTTTTGCCTTATAAAGCCGTAATTCTTCTTCATGATAAAGTCGATTCAGCAGGCTTTTTACATCCAGCGTCAACAGTTCTTGTACGCCTTGCCTGGTGTTTAATGTATCAGCGAGAATCGTGGCGTGGTTCCAGTGTTCGACATTATCCGCCTGGGTATCATGTGGATGACCTTCTACTGGCAAACTTTGTAGTAACAAGCCCGTAGCCGTTTCATCATTCACGGCGAGCCACATTTTAGTCTTTAACTGCTCTGACTGAGCAAAATATTCAGAAAAACAATCTGCCAGCGAAGCGCCCTGTAACGACACCAGGCTTTGATAGCGTTCACCACCGGATGCTCCCGGCTCCACACTGATTACCATCGTGCCTTCACCAAACAAATCATGAAACGACGCATTATCATCAATGATCCCATCCCAGTGGGCAATACCGCGAATTGCACCATCGGCTGTTGCCTGAGCCACCAGCAGGGTTACGGGTGAGGTTCCACGGATTTGTAAAATCAGGGAACCTGAAAATTTTAGCGACTCTGCCAGCAGACTGATGGCAACCAGCGCTTCACCCAGCACACGACGTACCGGTTCGGGATAGTCTGCTGTCTTTTGGATCGCTTGCCACGAGTCAGTCAGCGCAACCCACTCGCCACGAACCTGTAGGTTTTCTATAAAAAAACGGTGAATTTTATCTGACATGCGTCTAAGGCCAATAACGAAACAAGCGATACTAACCCTGACCGGACATTGACGCAATCTGCTCCTGGATAAAGTGCCTTATTTTTTGTTTAGTTTGTGGAAGGCGGCAATCATTGCGATACGTTTGATGTGCATTAAAAAGTCCGCAGCCATAACTGATTAGCTCTACCCCATGGCCATTTTGCAAAGGATAATGGTCAGCCAGGAATTGTAAATCCTGTGGCCGGTTATAGGGGTCATTATCATAGGCAAA
>CAZPEE010000024.1:12415-16780 GCA_964585525.1 uncultured Cocleimonas sp. | reverse complement strand
TGTTTTGGCACGGCCATCGTGCAGGTAGGGCGCTGTCATCCATAAACCTTGCAGGGTGGGCGTGCTGATGCCGGTGAGTTTTTTGCCGAGCCGTTTGCCGCTGGTGGCTTTTAATGTGCCAATGTCGTGCAGATTATTGTTTGCCGCATCGGTGAAAAATGGCCCGGAATGACACTCATTACAGCCTTTTTTAAGGAATAGCTGTGCGCCCAGTCTGGCATCATTGGTCAGGCTGCCATCGGGGTTCTTATAGGGGGTGTCGGGTGTTTTGCTTAGCGAGCGCACATAAAGCGCCAGTGCATCAAGATCAGCACTTAGGCCTTTTTTGGGTAGCCCCATCGGGTCTTTATGGGTGCGGTATTGTGCTTCATCAAGAAAGCCTGAACCACCGGAAAGCCCCCGGATTTGCACTTCAAAGTCATGTACTTCATCGAAGTTGCCGCTCCAGTGCAAGGGGCCGTTTTTGTTGCCGTGACCCACCAGCGTAATGGTGTTACGCAAACCTTCGCCAAAACCACTCATGTCCCAGACGCGACCATCGCTGATACCTTCGTTATGGCATTGGGCACAGCTTGAATATTCTTCACGTGCCAGGCGCGGGTCTTTGGAGTCATAAAACAGTTGTTTACCGCGTAATATTTTCGGAGTTAGTGTTTCATGATCAACCAGATGATAAGTGGCAATGCGTTTTACCGACAGGCTTTGGTTGTAAATCAGCTCATACAGGTTAAACACCGTGATGGTACGCTCCAGGAAATTGTGGCTGTAGAGGGTGAGCCCATCCGGTGATATTGCCAGACCCTGCGGTGCATGCCCACCCGTATCAAAACGAAACAGTGTTTCACTTTTATAAGCGTCGATGACTTCAATTGCCCGGCTACCTTCAAGTGCCACAAACAGATAATTTCCCCAGCGGCCATAGATTGCTGCACTGGCGATACTGGCGTTGTCGTGGTCGATACGTTTATCTGTTTGCTCAATACCATTGACCAGGTCAATACGGGAAGTGATGCTGCGTATTGCGGTGTCGTGTGTCAGTGTTCTACCATCGCGCATCATGCCGCGTTTGATGTTGTCCTGTTTTGACGGAATCCATGCGGTCGTGCCGTCAGGCGAAAGTGCCACGCTACCCAAAAAGTTGGGTATACCCCGTGATGCACGGGCAGAATCCGGTCTTTCGCTGTGTTTTAAAATAATCGTTTTCTCAAGGCTAAGCTGTTGTTGCTCGCCAATTTTTACAACGAGCAACTCACCGCCATAGAACTTCCCGTTTATTTCAGTTTTTGGCTGGGCAGTGTTTTCATCCGGCAGAGGCGGTGAGACATAACGACTGATGTAAATTTTGTCGCCGCTCGCATTAATCGCCAGGTGGCGAGGATAAGCCCCTACATCCAGGCTGTTTGTGATGAGCCGGTTATCGGTATTGATTTGAACCAGTTTGTTGCCTGCCTGCAAAGTCACATAGGCAAAATGTCCCGCAGGAGAAAAGACTAGCCCATAGGGTTGTGAGCCGTGTGGCAGTTTAATGGTATCAACAACAGCAAGCTGGTCAGGGTCAATAATACTGATGCTTGCCGAGGCTTTGTTGACTACCCAGATAAAGCCATTTTGCGGGTTCTTTGCCAGCGAGCGTGGCTTTTTGCCGACTTTAATTTCGCTGATTTTACTGTGTGCAAACGGGTCAAAAACACTGACCGTGTGATTATCCGGGTTGACGTTCCAGAGCCTGTCCACGCCTTCTTTTCGCAGGTCATAGATGACACTCATTGAGACATTGGGTTTTTGTCTTCGGCTGGCATGTTTTGAATAAATGGATTGCATGAACTGGTAGGTATGCACTGTTTCAGAGCCATCCGCATGCTGGTATTTGGTATTGAGTGTAATTGTAAACCGACCCGGTTTACTAAAGGCATGTGTGATGTCGGGCTTGTTGCTGTAGTCGCTTACCTCACTCCCATCACCAAAATCCCACTGGTAACGCTTATTGATGCCACCATTGGCAATTGCCTTGAATGTCAGTTTTTTGCCAACAAGCCGTGGTTTATCAAGAATCGGCTGAATATGCAGGTCACCATTTATCTGCCAGTTAATCTGTAGCGTATCGGTTGCACCATGAATATCTTGAACAGTCATGAGGCTGGTTATATGGCCGATGGTTTCAACTTTGCCAAAAATTGTCCCGCTCTGAGGATTAATTTGTAAACCAGCAGGAAGGTTTTCGGCAGAAAAATGTAACGGGTCGCCATTGGCATCAAAGGCAATCAGGTTAAGTTCAATGGTGGCGTTCGTATCAATTTGCTGGTTTGACAGCTGTGGCTTGTTCTGTATGACCGGTGGCACATTATGTTGCGGGTCTTGTATCAGGCGTGTTGCCGGAATGCTTTGTCTGGTGACGCCAGGGCCTTGATAGTCAAGTTGCACGTTTGCTTGTGCGTTTTGCTGTGTGTGGAAATAAACCAGTTCAAGTGTGTGTTCACCGGCGGATAAATAGAGGGTAGCCTGTTTTTCTGGTTGATCAGTCGTATCCTGTTCAATCAGCTGTTGCTGGTCAACGCTGAGTCGGGTAAGTGGCTGGCTTGTCAGGTAAAACGTATAGTTTCCGTCAGTTTCGATTTGAATCCGGCTGGTTAAACGCACTGCGTACCCGCCAGCCAGGTTTGCCGTGTCGACGTGTGGCAGAATCATGCTGCTTAAAACACCCGAGCCGATAATGCCAAGCTGATCCAGGTCGGGCGCTGGGTTATTATTCAGTGAGAAAAGATCGTAGGAGACACCCGCAATTTTTCCCCTGGGATACACTTGCCAGTTAAAACTGATTTCACTTTGTATGGTGCTGTTTTTTACATTGACCAACACGGTTCTTTGTTGTTCGTGAGTCACTGTCCCGGAAATCAAACCGGTATCAGCGTTAATCGTCAGGCCCGCGGGCAAATTTCTTGCGGAGTAAGTCAGTGGCTCCTGGTTCGGATCAGTTGCCTGAATCTTGAGCCTCACAGCTGTACCGATTTGATGTGCCTGGTCCTGCGGTTGTTTAATCACAGGCGCACCCTGTTTTTTCACCTGGATGATTTTTGCCACTGAAGGCACGCCTTTTGAATTAATCGCAAACAACATCCAGTAACCGGGTGTCAAAACATTGCGGTTGGCATGCATACTTAATTGATACTGATTCGTATCGAGTTGTTTGAATGCTACATTTAAAAAGCGCAAATCGGAATTAACGGCATGGGTTGTGCCTGACATTTTAACCAGGGTAAAGCGTTTGATGTCCGCATCACTTTGCAGGGACAGGGTTTGTCCGTGGTGGATACTGTCAGGCGCGTTTTGAATCACAGGACGGTGTGCCGGGCTACCATCTTTATTAAACAGATAGGCGGGTGAATAGATTTGTGTATTCGGGTGGTCAGCTGCGCAGGGCGCACAAAGGCCGCCGCCACTTGAGAAAACACGACCATCTTTCAGTAGCAGTGCAACCGAATGATAATTACGTGGTACTGAAATACTGGCAACGGTACGCCATTTTCTGCTTTGCGGGTTCCAGATTTCAGCCGGTAAAATCGTGCCGGCATCATTAAACTTCAAACCAGTGGTATTACCACCCACAACCATCACTTCACCGGTTGGCAGTATCACACCGTTATGGAATTTACGGGGGTACTTCATGGGCGCAACTGGTGTCACCACGGGTGTTGCACCGTTGATGTCGATAATCATCGCCTTGTTGGTGCTTTTCTGGTTACTGCCTGAAATTGCACCACCGGCAACCAGCAGTTTTCCTTCATCATACATGACGGTCACGCCATGTTTTGGATACCATTCATGAATCTCGGGTCCCACCTGCCGGATGCTGCCTAATCCTGCCATGTCAAGTACATGCATGGCCGGGGTAGGGCCGGAATGAAAAACCTTGCCACGCGGGTCTACATGGAACAGTGGCCACCATTCCCGTTCATAATGGTTAAAATGCAATATGGCTTTTTGCAGGTCAATCCCGGTGAGTACTTTCCAGCCTTCAGCTTCTTTCCAAAGCTCGGGGTATTCGCCGCCTGCTGAACCCAGTGCGGTCATGACACTGCCATCAGGCAATGAAAGGGTAGTCGGATACCAGCGACCCCGATGCATACTGTCGCCCAAAGACCATTGGTTGGTTTGGTAATCAAAAAAACTGGTTTTGGGAGAGCGCGTATTGCCACCGGTTAGGTAAAGCCTGCCGTCTTCCAGCAGGGTTAAGTGTGCTGCGAATAAATCATGCGCCGGGTGGTTGTGTTCAATAATATTGCCGTTGTCCGGATTCCAGGTAGCAGCGTAGGTGAATTCCTTGCCTTGCCCGCCAACAAAACGATAACGGCCAAAGGATGATAGCGT
>CAZPEE010000024.1:10769-12315 GCA_964585525.1 uncultured Cocleimonas sp. | reverse complement strand
GCCAGCGCTGCCCAATGAGCGTCATCGCTTGCGCCTCCATGACCTGCGTGTGCCTGGACAGTTTGCGCAGGTGTCAATAAAAGCAGGTAGGACAGTAGCAGAAACATTAATTTGCCAAAAGTTCGAGGCAATAAGCACCTTATACACTCAAGTGTATAAACTAAATGATGCGTATAGGTAGTGGGGGTAACTACCTTTATTAAAGATTTAATCATGACTCTTTGTCTGTTTATCCAGATTTTAAAATCCGGTATTTTTTCTTATTATTGGTCAATTATAGTTCAAATTATAAACAAATCATTGATTAAAGTCAGAAATTCCACCTAAGTTATTGTTATTTACGATAAAAGGTCGCTCTTGCTTGTAAAGGGTATTTAGCTGGGAGTCCAGCTTATTCACGGGACATAAATTTACCGGTGCTGGTATTTATCTTGATTATTTCACCGCTTTCAAGGTATTCGGGAACCTGTACGGTAACGCCGGTTGACAGGGTGGCTGGCTTGTCACGGTTGGTAGCGCTAGCCCCTTTTAAACGTGGTGCTGTTTCGGTAATTTGAAGTGATACGGTTGAAGGTAGTTCGATGCCGAGAATCGTACCGTCCATGAGCAAGGCGGTTATGTCTTCCATGCCATCTGTGATAAAACCAACCTGGTCTGCAATATCGTCTTTATTGAGGCTGTGCTGGCTGTAATCTTCGTTATCCATAAAAACGTAGTCGTCGCCATCAATATAGGAAAACTGAACTTTGATCCGCTGGCAGTCTGCTTCTTTGAGCATATCGTCCGACTTATGTGATTCATCACGTTTCTGCCCGGTTTGCAGGTTGTTATAGCGGATTTTATACAAGGTTGAAGCGCCACGTGATGATGGGCTTTTACACTCAATGGTTTTAACGGCATGGGGTACGCCGTCCAGTTCTATAATCATCCCGCGTTTTAAGTCACCTGCTTTAGGCATAATAATATCCTTATATGTTAGTTAGTTATAATAAAAAGTTAAGACTCTTCCTGCAGTTCTTTGAGGTATTTGAATAACACTCTTGATGCCTTTGGTGGCTTGTTCTGTTGTGCTTCTTTGCTGGCATTGCGGACTAACTGGCGTAGATGTTGCCGGTCGGCCTGGGCGAATTTATCGACCAGTTCATTGATCAGCTCATTATCGCCTGCGACCAGCCGGTCACGCCAGTCTTCTACTTGATGGAAGGCTTCGTTTGCCTGCTGCTGGGGTAGGCGGATGCGTTCAAGCTGGAGGCGGATGGTATCGGTATCTTCTTCTTTGATAATGCCTGAAATAAAGCGTAACTGGCGCTGCAAGGCCGCTTTTTTGAGCTTCTTTGCCAGCATCACTGCATCCAGCATACGTTCCGATAGTGTTACCTGGTCTATTTTGCTCCTGGGTAGTTCAACCAGCTCTTTGCCCAGATCATGCAAGGCTTTCATCTCGCGTTTGAGCTGGGTTTTATTGGGACGCTCTTTATACGGCTCGCCAGTGTGCGGGTTGATGTTGTCGAGCTGATGTGAATTGTCGGTCATGATGTTGATTGCC
>CAZPEE010000024.1:3727-10669 GCA_964585525.1 uncultured Cocleimonas sp. | reverse complement strand
TTTTTCCAAAGGGTGCGCATCGCGTGATGATGGTGTTTATCTGCACTGCTATTGTAGAAGGTAATGCGGGCTTTTTCATCCTTTGTATTGGTCGGGTGCTCATCATAGGCCAGGTTGAGTAGCAGGTTTTGTTGCAAAATGCGCTGCAAGTGAAGCGCAACCGGCCTGCCAGTTTCCAGTATGTCGATCTTGTCACCGGTGATTTTTCGTATGGCAGGCAGTAAAAAAGGGTAATGGGTGCAACCCAGGATAAGCGCATCCGCGCCTTTTTCCAACAGTGGCCCAATGTATTTCCTTAACAGTTTTAAGGTAGTGTCACTGCCAAGGTCACCACTTTCAACCTGTTCAACCAGGCCAGGACAAGCCTGTGCCAACACTTTTTTGTTACTGGCATAGCGTTCGGTTAAGCCTAAAAGACGTTCGCTGTTGATGGTGCGTTGTGTTGCCAGAACACCAATAATGCCGCTTTTGCTGAGTTGGGCAGCCGGTTTAATCGCAGGCTCCATGCCAATAACCGGTACATCAAGCGTTTCACGCAATAGCGATGCAGCTTCTGCGGTTGCTGTGTTACAGGCAATGACAATGGTTTTGACGCCCTGATCAAGCAAGAAATCTGCAATCTGCTGTGAGCGTTTGCGCACATAATCAGCACTGCGGTCGCCATAGGGCGCGTGAGCAGAATCGCCCACATAAATCAGGTTCTCATGGGGTAATAGTGCGTGGATTTCGTGCAACACGGAAAGCCCGCCGATGCCCGAATCGAATACACCGACCGGGCAACTATCACCTTTTTCTATAAACACCTTGTGTCTGTTGGTATCTCTTGCGGGCAGTAAAATTAACGGCCGCGAAGATAAGAAACCATGGCATTATATTTCGCAGAACGTCCACCGGGTTTGTCCAGCATCGGGAAGATACTACGCGGGGTTATGGGTGCGATGCCATTGAAATGCATCAGCATATCACCGCCTGCGCGATGCCATGCGCTCAGGTATTTAGAGTAGGCACGGCCCATTTGCGGGCTTAGGTTGGCTTTGTAAAACAAATCGTAGACTTTCGGGTCATGAATCACATGTGGACGGTCAACCCGCAACAGGTGTTGGCCACCTTCGTAAGCCAGTAGCTTGACACCGTATTTACGTGCCAGCGCCACATTCTTCACCACACGATCCTGAATCGCATTTTCAATCGCGCCACCTGGGTAGTTATCCTTTGCCAGTCCACCATTCATGATTTCACGGAACAGTGTGTTGACCCCGGCATTACCCTGGCGCGCCCAGCGCTTGACCAGTGGGCGGTTTTCGATGCGTGCGATATAATCACCAAAGTAGGGGGCTACTGCGTAGGCATCGAAGTGTTTGTAACAATCACCGCCTGCCAATGGGCAAGTCATCAGTTCTTCACCCATTTTAGGGGCTGAGCCATAGGCAGATACAACACACACAACACGGTTACGCTGACCCCCAAAGGTTTGTTTCCAGATGCTGCACATTTCCTTACTGCGTTTGGCGTTGTAATTGAGTGCCAGGAACAGGCTGCGTGTACCCGGATTTTTAATCTCGGTTTTTCCACGGGGCCAAAGTTTCAATCCCTGGCGTGATGCATAATGTGTCGCAGGGTACATGGAGTTCCAGACTTCGTTGGAATATTCAACATACACTTTTTGCCCAGGGTTTAAACGCTGCTTGACGGTTTGTGCAAATTTGCGCATAAAGCTATCGGTCGCCATGTGTGGCATCGAAAACCAGGGTGCAGCGTGGGCAGCATTGGCAAGGTCTGTCATGGTCTCGACCGGCATGCCTGCATTGCCATTATAAAAAGCTGATTGGGGTGTGGTACGGTCACGCCAGTTTGCCAGGGTCGTATCCTTGGTATTTTGCCAGGGCATGAAACGAATCGCATTAAACGGGCGGACGCTACGGATATAATCCGGGTTAAAGGTCTGGTTCCTGGCAATACCAGCATATTTTGCTGGAATGACCTTGATGTTACGAATATGGTTGCGCGGGTTAATGCGTGTAATGTGAAGCCTTAAATTACGTTTGGTTGTTTTAAGGTTGAAATGAACACGGCCTCTTGATTCCTGGATGATATCCACATCGCCCAATACCTTGATATCAGCATCACCTTCGTAGGTCATCACATATTGGCCTGTGGGAAAATTATCCGGCATATCCCAGATAGCAGAAATGGAGGTAAAAATAGGCCTTTCATTCCTGCCTGGCAAACGGGTCGGCCAGCCATTCGCATCGACACTGACCTTGTCTGATTCCTTGGTGTTAAAGGACGTTTTACGGGTACAGCCAGGATCAATAGGGCGATTACGTTGCCAGTCAAATTCACAGGCGGTAATCCAGCCACGGGAGACTTTGAAAATATCAATAAAAGGATTGGCAGAGGCAAGATGGTGCAGGCCGCTGGTGTTGTAACCCAGGCGGTGGCCAGGGTTGGCGTAGCTTGCTGATGTCAATAATAAAAGCAGGCTGCTGATTAACAGTGCTAAAACTGTGCGTGTTTTTTTACCAGGGTTCAAATGCTTTATTAAGTTAATAAAGTACTGCATATTTTGTCCTCATTCCTTTGATTTGACAGTAAAAAACAGAATGGAAAATAGTCTGCTATCAACATAATCCAAGTTTTTCTGTCTTTTATTTGGCGCTAAGTTTATACTTTTCATACAGTTCTTGCACCTTTTAAATAAAGACTCGGAAACAGTATAAATATTTCATTAATGATCCTTGAATCCATCATAACCTGCCCGGAATGTGGCGCTAAAACACTGGAACAAATGCAGGAGAATACCTGCCAGGCTTTCTACCGTTGCAGCCATTGTAAAAAGCAGGTAAAAGCCAGGGAAGGTGAATGCTGTGTTTATTGTTCCTATGGCGATACGCCTTGCCCACAAGCACAATTGATTGGTTCAGCCTGTTGTTCCAGGGATTAAACAATCGTAATCTACAAACTAAACATAAACGAACGAATGATGAGACTAAAAAAAATCGCGAATATCATGTTGCTGGTACTCTTTGCAACTATCACAAGTTTTAGCTTTTTAAATCCCTCGTATGCCAAAGGTACTGCCTGTTTTGAAGCAAACGACGCATGCCCTGCCTATCAATCGTACCGCAAAAAAACGAACCCTGGGAATATTCAGCTTGAAACGGGTAAGCGCTATAAAGTGCTTGAAATGAATACCAAAAAGAAGCGCTACCGTGTTCACATTGATGGGCTTAAGAAATCAGCGCGATGGGTTAATGGCAGTTGTGGGACTTTGCTTGCCAGTTGTTCCAGCCATAATGCCGAAGCCATTACTACGGCAAACAAAACATCGCTAAAGCCCGGCAGGAAAGCCGCGCAATATCTATTGGCCTTAAGCTGGCAACCGACGTTTTGCGAGTCGCGCCCGAATAAAAAAGAATGCCGTAAACAAACAGATAAGCGCTACGATGCCAGCCATTTATCACTGCATGGTTTATGGCCTCAACCACGCGCTAATGCCTACTGCGGTGTCACAGATAATGATAAGGGGATTGACCGCCATAAGCGCTGGCACCTGTTGGCCCCGGTTAAATTATCACAGGACACGATGAATAAGCTGGCCTTTGTGATGCCAGGTTCCCAGTCAAACTTGCAGCGGCACGAATGGCTAAAACATGGCACTTGTTATGGTACGAATGCAGATACTTACTATAAACACGCAATTGAATTAACCCAACAGGTTAACCGCTCTGCTGTTGGACGATTGTTTGCTGACAATCTGGGCAAACGCATTACGCTAAAACAGGTTCGTAATCATTTTGACCACGCTTTTGGCAAAGGTGCGGGACGTAAAGTCGATATGCGTTGTGACCGCAAAGGGCGTGTTAGCGAGTTATGGATTAACCTGAAAGGTCAAACCACGAACAAAAAAGCAGCTGACCTGGATATGTCGTCATTATTGAAAGCAGCGATCAATGCAGGCTCGACCTGTTATAAGGGTGTGGTTGATGAAGCTGGATAGTTAACTTCCTGTTTGATAATCATCAATGCCTTGGACAATCGTATCCGTTAACTTGCTCCGTTTGTAATGAACAACCGGAAAAGGTATCCGAACGCTATGAATATTAAACCAATCAACCCAGTCATGTTAACCCTCGCCGCAAGCGCAATGCTGTTAAGCGCATGTGGGGGTGGTGAGTCATCTAAAACTACGGCCCATGCAGCTGCGAAACAGGCTGAGCCTGCCCAGGTAAGCCAACCTGATAGTTCAGTTAATGAGCAAAAAGCTATTTTAAAAGCACAGATTGAGAGCGCGAAAAAAACCACTAAAATATTTGGCAGTACCTTAAAAGGTGAATTACAAAAAGCCATGAAAGCGGGTGGTCCTGTGAATGCTTTAACGGTTTGTAACACCGAAGCGATGCCTATCACACAAAAAGTCGCGAAAGAGCAGGGCGCGCAGTTAAGCCGTGTTAGCCTTAAAAACCGTAATCCTGCCAATGTACCCAACGACTGGCAAAAAGCAGTATTGGAAGATTTTGATGCACAAGCCGCTAAAGGTGCAGATGTTAAAACCATGGCGTTTGCAAAAATTGTTGAAGATAATGGAAAGAAACAGTTTCGTTTTATGAAGGCATTACCAACGGGTAAAGTTTGTCTTAGCTGTCATGGTTCGAAGCTGGCACCGGAAGTATCGGCAAAGCTGGCTGAGCTATACCCTGAAGATAAAGCAACAGGTTATCAGCTCGGGCAGGTACGTGGTGCCGTTGTCATTACCAAGGATTTGTAAACTTCATCCATCGGTTTTTCCGATTCACGACGAATTCAACAAAATTCTGTGAGTCGGAAAAACCTGTGGGTCGTATCTAAATAAACAGCTTTCAAATTTGGCATCGTGTATACACCAAAATATACGAGACAGGGACATTATCATTTATTCAAATGCGTATAAACACCCTGCCAGTTATCTGTTGTATAGCGGGATAATTCCTCAATACGTTCCAGGTAAATCCGGTAAAGCTTTTCATCACTGTCTTGGTAGGGTGTTTGTAAGCATTCTGTAAAGAGTATTTTTGCGGCTTGCCATTGTTTGGCGAGGTAGAGTTTAAACGCTTCCTGGTGTTTTTCGAGTTGCTGTTGTTGTGCTTGCGTGAGGTCTTTTTTAAAAGCCAGGGGTTCGTATATTTTGATGGCATCCTGTTTGCCTTTGACTTGCACGTAGTCAATGTAACGGAATACCATTTTTTCAGTACACTGTTTTTTGGTATCTTCGCTGACCAGTATTTTCACACCATAAAATTTAGTGAGGCTCTCCAGTCGGGAACCCAGGTTTACCGCATCACCCAGCACGGTGTAGGCGCGGCGAAAATCGGAGCCCATGTCACCCACGTTCATATTGCCGCTGTGGATGCCTATACCGGCGCTAATAGCAGGCAATCCCATTTGAGTAAATTTAACGTGCAAGCGGCTAATGGTTTGTTGCATTTGAAGTGCGGCAATGACAGCCTGTTCAGCATGTTTTGGGTTTTTTATAGGTGCTCCCCAGAATGCCATGACCATGTCACCGACGTATTTATCTATCGTACCGTGATTATCGAAAATGATTTTGGTTATGGGTGTAAGATATTGGTTTAAAAAGGTTTTTAATTCACTTGTGCTGAGCGGTTCGGAGAGTGCGGTAAAGTTGCGTATGTCTGAAAATAACACCGTCATTTCGCGGCGTTCTCCATCGGTGCTGATTTGTTTGGGGTTGTCGATGAGCTTGTTGATATGGTCAAGCGGCACGTATTGGCCAAACATGCCATGAATGCGACGGCGTTCTTTATTTTCCTTGAGTAGGTGGTGTACCACATAAATGCTGGATGTTGCCATGACCAGCAATAAAGATAGCACCACGGGCATGTGGATGTGTTGTGATAACCAGAACCACAGGTTAAAACCAAAGGTCGCAGCTAGCAGGGCGGTTCCGGTAAATACCAGCGAGAGTGGTTGTAGCAACGGGTAAAGCAAGGTCATAATCAGGCTTAACAAGATAATCCAGACAACGGTTACGGCATATTCCTGGTCATGTGTATGGCTAATAATATCTGGATGCAAAATGCCGTATAAAATATTGGCATGTATTTCGACACCGGGAAAACTAGCCTGTACCGGGGTAGGGCGAAGGTCAGCAAGGCCTACGGCAGAAGTGCCAATTAGCACAATAGAGCCAGCCAGTTGCTTGATAGCTTGTTTTGCATGCAGTATCCGGGTGGCTGAAATATAAGGGAAGTGGTGTTTTTTGCCACGGTAGGGAATCAGTATATGTCCACGTGCATCGGTCGGTATCTGTGATTTTCCCAGGTCAATATGGGTAATGGTGTTAATCTCTCCGGCAGCGACACTATGAATGCTGATGTTTTCTTCGAGTAAATAGAGCCTGGCAACCTCCAATGCCAAGGAAGGATAAATCGTATCGTTATAACGTGTCACCAGGGGTGCCCGGCGGATACTGCCATCCTGATCCGGGTCGATACTAAAAAAACCGCTGGCGCTCGCATTGTCTGTGAATTGTTTCAGGTTGGCGGTGTAGCCAGACATCCTGGTTACGGTCAGTCGTGTCAGTTCATCAGTTGAAA
This sequence comes from uncultured Cocleimonas sp., assembly GCA_964585525.1. Lineage (GTDB taxonomy): Bacteria > Pseudomonadota > Gammaproteobacteria > Thiotrichales > Thiotrichaceae > Cocleimonas. The sequence goes on along the minus strand of CAZPEE010000024.1, from coordinate 4,073 downwards.
TCTGTTGTACCGGTGAAGGATGTATTTTACCACTTTGAATAGCTAAGTTTTGATGAAAAGGATAACCCAGTACAACTTCTTTTCCCTGAATTGATTGGCTAAATAATTGATCCGCGTCCAGTGACTTTTTAAAGTCAGTAAACCACTCTGGTAGTTTTTTGTTATGTACACGTGCGATGGATTGTAAATAACTTGCGGGGTTGGTTTCAGTTTCTGATTGGACGAAATCCAGCGCCATAACGATGACTCCGGATTGATCTAATTTTTCAATTAACAAAGCCAGTTTAGACCGGCTCCAGGGCCAGCGACCTTCTTTTTTTAAACTTAACTCATCAATATCCACAAT
>CAZPEE010000024.1:2447-3627 GCA_964585525.1 uncultured Cocleimonas sp. | reverse complement strand
TTTAACCAGAGGCCTACAGCAAATCCTGCATCGGTAGCGACCGATGAAGATACCCCGGTCAATATCACACTAAGCGGATCAGATCCCGAAGGTGATAATTTATCATTTCATTTGGGTTTTGCACCTTTGTTATTACAACACGGCATACTTGAAGGTACACCACCCAACCTTAAATATATCCCTTCCAGGGACTTTTCAGGACAGGATTTCTTTACCTTCTTAGTGACTGATACGGCGTTTAATACTTCAAACGTTGCAACCGTCGATATCACCATCAACCCGGTCAATGACAAACCCGTCGCTAACCCCCAGAGTGTTACAACCAATGAGAATGTACCATTAACAGTGAGTTTAACTGGTTCAGATATTGAAAATGACCCACTCAGTTATACTATTAACACCCCGGCAAACCATGGTTCATTAAATGTCTCTGCGCTTCCTGCGGTTGTCTATACGCCCGATAATAATTTTAACGGTTTAGATAGCTTTACCTTCAAAGCAAACGATGGTTTATTGGATTCTGATGCAGCACAGGTTGATATTACAGTTTTACCCGTAAACGGTAAGCCGGTTGCGATAGCGCAAAACTTACAAACCAACCAGGATGTTTCGCTGGCAATCGTTTTAAGCGGTACAGATTCAGATGGCGATACACTGAGTTATCAACTCGTTAAGCAGCCCCAGCATGGCGCAATAAGCGGCACAGTTCCCAATATTATTTACAAACCAGTCACTGGTTTTAGTGGCAATGACAGCTTCACCTTTACAGTCAACGACGGGACGCTGGATTCGGATGTTGCGACCATCAGCATCATTGTCAATCCAGTCAACCCAAATAAGCAACCGGTGGCTGATGATAAAAACCTGACAACCCCATTTAATACGCCGCTAGCTATTACCCTCACCGGCTCCGATGCGGATAATGACCCACTTAGTTTTTCCCTGGTAGGCATTGTATCGAATACTGCACATGGTACGGTATCAGGTATACCACCGAATATAAGTTATAAACCCAATAACGGCTTTGTTGGACAAGATGTGTTCTTTTACAAAGTTAATGATGGACAGGTTGATTCTAGTGTTGCTACGGTGACGGTTACGGTAAACCCTCCGGTCAACCAGCCGCCAACAGCCGATGCCGGCCCTGACCAAAGTGTCACCTCCGGCACGACGGTAACAC
>CAZPEE010000024.1:0-2347 GCA_964585525.1 uncultured Cocleimonas sp. | reverse complement strand
AAGACAGCCAGGGTATAGCCTCGGCAGCGGATTCGGTGGTGATTACGGTCAATGCGCCAGTTAATCAGGCACCAGTGGCTATTCCACAAACGCTTGACATTGATGTGAGTCTAACTTCCATTACTTTAAGCGGAAATGATCCAGATGGTGATAATGCCAATTTAACGTATGAAATTGTTAACCAGCCAACGTCGGGTAGTTTGATTATTAATAATAATTTTGTAACGTATTCACCGAATAGCTTCCCACCAGTCAATGATAGCTTTACCTTCCGGGTCATTGATGAGAAAGGAGTTTCTTCAAGCCCTGCTACGATTACGTTAGTGGCTAACAAACCACCGGTTATTATAGAACTTACCCCTCCTATAACGGTGACTGCCGGTGATTCGGTGACACTTAACGGGTTGGGAACAGACCCAGAGGATGGTTCAAATGTGACCTATGCCTGGTCTAGTAACACTAATCCACCCATTACGGGAAATAGCAGCAGTTTGACTTTTACCGCCGTTAATAATACGAATCAGTCAATAACCGTCACCTTTACCTTGCAGGTATTTGATACCAAAGGTTTGGGATCAGAACCTGGTATGGTCAATGTCACCATTAATCCACAAAGCCAAAATCAAAACCCTGTTGTCTTTTCTAAAGAAGTCGTGCAAGAAGGAGGTAATCCCTTAACCATTGACCTTAGCCTGAGTGAATTTTCTAATGACCCGGATGGTGACCCACTCACCTTTGAAATCCTTTCGGTCAACGCGCCTGATTTCACCCTGGATACAACTAATTTGCCTTTGGTTGTAGCCTCAGATCCGGCGGATATCCCCATATCGGGAACATTTACCTTTCAAGCAACTGACCCAGGAGGGTTAGTTTCTAATACGGGGACGATAACGGTAAGATTTGTTCCAATACCGAATCTACCGCCTGTTGCAAATGCGGGCATAGATACAACATGGTATATTTCATCAACCGACCCAATGATCAATGTCTCTCTTGATGGCTCTGCCAGTTTTGACCCGGAAGGTAGTGCATTGACTTACAAATGGAGCACAACTTCGGGAATAACCCTTTTTGATGATACGGTTGTAAAACCTGCGTTTGATATAGGTGCGCCAGGCGTGTTTACCTTTAGCCTGATTGTAAAGGATGATCTCGGACAGCCTTCAAATACATCATCCGTTACAGTTTCTGTTATTGCTAATGATGCACCTGTGGCAAATACACTTACACTTGATATGAATCAGGATACTACATTGTCAGTTCCCTTGGGTGGTACAGATTTTGATGGGGATACCGTTACGGTAGTTGATGCTAGCATTAGTGCTCCGGCTAATGGTGTTGTTGTTAAAACGGGATCGGGTATTTATACCTATCAGCCAAACCCTGGTTTCCATGGTGAAGATACGTTTACCTATAAGGTAAGTGATGGAAAAGAACAATCATTTATTGCAACAGTGACGATAAAGGTTAATGCCAAGCCAACAGCGATCATAAAACAAGGTAGCTCAGGTACGGCAGTGATTAATAAACCGTTCGATCTAAGTGGTACGGCTAGCTTTGACCCAGATCCAGGGGAAACTTCAACCTTAACATACCAGTGGACACTGATTTCATCTCCAGCTGGTTCAACTACACTGTTTGGTCCAGGCACTCAAAATGATCCTGTGACAGCGTTTCGAGCCGATACACCTGGTGATTATGTTGTATCTTTAATTGTTACGGATATAAATGGTTTAGCTTCCAATCCTGCGAAAATTACGATTACTATTCCCAATCAAGCGCCGATAGCAAATCCACTGGTTGTCACTGGTTTTAGTACAGCAGAGATATTCACGGTCACCGGTTCTGACCCAGATGGTAACTTACCGCTTACCTTTGAAATAGAAACAGGTTCTGTGGTTGATGGTCAAGTGACATTTGATTTTACGCAACTCCCAACGGTTACAGCGACGCCTCTTGGTTTACCGGTCAAGGGAAGTTTTAAGTTTTTTGTAATAGATAGTTTAGGTAAACGTTCTGTTAACCCTGCCACAGTAGAGGTTACATTTAACTAAATGTTTGTTTTATTCAATAATTACGGGTTATTTAATGTGTCGTTATAGGAATATATCTTCTGTTTTAATCATATTTTGCCTGGTCGCATTGATGCAAAAGGTGGGGGCTCAAAATGCCTATCCTATCTTGGAAAAACAGGTCAATGCAGGCCAATACACCCTAGCCTACCAACGCGCCATAAGTTTACGTGTTGCTAACGAAGGCGAACCCCGCTTTGATTACCTCTACGGCTTATCTGCCTTGCAAACTGGCCATTACAACGAAGCGGTGTTTGCGCTGGAGCGGGTGACTG
>CAZPEE010000023.1:0-16834 GCA_964585525.1 uncultured Cocleimonas sp. | reverse complement strand
GGTAATAGAAAATAGCGCTTAATGATAAACAACCGGCTCATCGCCCATCGCTACATTATCCATCCAGATGTATTCAGCCTCTGAATTGGGTTGGTTGAGTAATAACATCAGTATAACCCATTTCAGGCGATTCAGGTCAAACTCCCGGTCACCTAATGCCAGTACCCGGTCGATGGTGCGTTCCCGCATCTCGGGGGATAATACGCCTGATTGCTCAAGTGACATGATGTAGGACTGGCAATCATGGTCCAGCATGCGTGCTTCGTATTTGGAAAAGTGACGAATTGTATTTTCCTGGGGTTCTGAGATGTAAATCACATCCTCATCAGCCAGGCTTTCTAACCAGTCAAAAGCTTTACTTATGTGGTTTTTAGGAAAACCTGCATCTTTAAGATAACCCTGTAACACATCTCTGTTTTGTGTCACATCATCGACATCGGAATAGTTATCAAACAGGTAGAAGAGTACATCCAGTGTATTTTCTCTCATAGAATTGGGGCTCGCGTTTGTTTCTTCCAGTACGGGGGATACCGGTTACTTGAAACCTATTCTATAACAAATCACCCTCTTTTGTCACTCTGCTGGTCGCTGATTCGTGTCATTTCGGCGAACGGTAGGTTTTTTTAGCTGCTTTTGATACGGGTGTAAGTCCCATTACCGCTGGCGCTAACATAATTTTGTAATTCCAGAATGAGTAACATCGCTGATATTTCTTCCACAGTCATTTCGGTTCTTGGCACCAGTTGATCTATCTGAACCGGGTCATAACCCATTTTATCCAATAATAATTGTTGTGAGTCATCCAGGCCTGTTTTGCCATGGCCATTATTTAGCGGTTCTATTTCTTTTTGCTGATCTGAATGACTCGGCCTACCACCTGTGGCAACTGAGTTTAGGTCAATCACCGAAGCCATTTCATCAAAGATATCCTGTGCCGTCTCGACCAGTTTTGCACCCTGGCGAATGAGCTGGTGGCAACCTCGTGCCAGTGGATTATGTATCGAGCCTGGAATCGCAAAAACCTCCCGCCCCTGTTCGCTTGCCAGACGTGCCGTAATTAATGATCCGCTTTGCAAGGCGGCCTCAATGACCAGCGTTCCATGGCTTAATCCACTGATAATCCGGTTCCGGCGGGGAAAGTTTTCTGCCCTGGGCTGAGTACCAATTGGAAATTCGGAAACAATTGCACCCTGATCTACAATTTTATGCGCCAAATCCCGATGACGCGCCGGATAAACCCTGTCAATGCCTGTTGCAATAACAGCAATTGTAGGAGCTCCGGCATCCAGTGCGCCTTGATGGGCAACGCCATCAATACCCAGTGCCAGGCCACTGTTTATACAAAGCCCTGATTGCGCCAGATATTTTGCAAAATCATAGGCTGAGGTTTTACCACCCTGGGTTGGGTTACGACTACCAACAATCGCCAATTGTGGATCATGTAACAGTGAATAATGACCATGGACGTAAAGCAAGGGAGGTGGATTACTAATCTGTTTGAGAAGTTGCGGGTATTCTTTGCAGTCAAGCGTAATAATATGATGGTCATCAGCTGACAATAGCCAATCCATATCCGCTTTTGCATTATCTGTGGATATGTCTTTTATGGATTCGGCTACAGACTGACGAACCCCGGCCTTTTTTATATTATCAAGGCTGGCAGCAAAAACGGCTTTTGGTGAATCAAAAGCCGTGAGTAATTTCTGGAAGTTTTTTGGCCCTACACCCGGGACTCGCAATAGCGAGACCCAGTAGTGTAGTTCTTCATTGTTTTTCATTCATTAAGTGTAACGTAAAAACAAGTAAAGATTATGGGTTACCAATCTTGTAACCATTTTTAACCGCATGTGATGATTTTGACACAAGCGCATAACTTAACTCGTTTTCAACTTTATACACAATGGCCGTCGCAACACGCTCAGGTGGCAAGCCCACCTTCACGGCCTTTTCTGGTGAAAATGAATATTTACGTGCATGCTTCTCATAAGGGTCATCAACCATTCTACCTGGTGCGTAAACACCCAGTGTGTAGCCTGGTTTAATACCGTTACGAGCACCTTTGTTGATGGTTATAACCATGGTTTGGCCACTAATCATATGCGCATCAAACAGTGAAATAATCGTGCCGCGTACTTTGTGGGTCGGCTTGCGGATGATTGCATTTAATGATTGTTCTTCATTTTGTATGGCAAATAAACGGTCACCTGGGCGTATTTCGCGTTTTGACTCAATCACATCTGCCACCGCAATTTTATCTCTGCGGGCAATATCGACATAGCCGTTGTAAACCACTTCGTACCCTAGCAAATGATTGGCACGCTCAGGATCATACAACGGTTTGTTTTTACGGAAAACCGCATAACGGTCTTGCTTGTAACTATTATTCAGGTTCTTGATGTAAACACGCTGGCCTTTTTCGATCAGCATATGTGCATCACGGCCATCAACAATATAGGGTGTTTCTTTAATAATATCATCAGGTAACACCCGTGGCCAAACAAGGAAAGGGGCTAATGATGCAATCGGCTCACCTTTACCTTTACGCTCAATACGCATTTGTGGAACCAGCTTCTCAACCACACGTCCATCACTCATTTTAATGCGGCGACGGCCACCCTGGTAGATGTAAAGTACATCACCCGGATAAATCCGGTGCGGGTTCTTGAGCTTTTGGTTTTCATCCCAAATTTCAGGCCAGTAGGAAGGATTATTCAAAAACATATTTGAAATCCCCCACAGTGTATCGCCTTTTTTAACCACATAACGCTTGGGCGCAGTCGTTTTAAAAATCGGCTTGATAACCCGGCGTTCTATTTTTGGCGCATAACGCGCTTCGTACACACGGGTTGCCGGGCTGCCATAATAGGCATCGTAAGGATCAACCTTATTAATAGAAACTGTATTTGCTTTTGATGCTGATTGACTTGACAAACCACCTATAGAACTACAACCTGCCAAAGCAGAGAGAGAAAGCATAGACACGGTAAGTAATGCCAAACGAGGAAAACTGGAAGACATGAAAACCCCTTTTTTATTATTCATTATTTATGATTATTCTTCTGCGGGGTATAATAACGCAGACATCAAAAGAATGTTAGTTTTTCTGACTTACGGTATATTTGGGAACATTTTATGAGCTTGCTCAAAATTTTACGCTACCCGGACAAACGTCTTCGCACCAAAGCGGCTCCCGTTGAAGTGGTTGATGAAAAAATCAATCGCATTCTGGATGATATGCTGGAAACCATGTATGAAGCCCCCGGTATAGGGCTGGCAGCAACACAGGTCAACATCCATCAACAAATGGTTGTGATTGATGTATCTGAGGACAAAAATGATCCGCTTGTTTTAATCAATCCTGTCATTACACACAAAGAAGGCGAAGAAATTAGTGAGGAAGGTTGCTTGTCCGTACCGGCCTATTATGCCGAAGTTCAGCGTGCCGACAGTGTCACTGTAAAAGCCTTAAACCGTGATGGTGAAGAATTTGAGCTTAATGCTGAAGGCTTGTTAGCCGTTTGCATCCAGCACGAACTGGATCACCTGAAGGGCAAATTATTTGTTGATTATCTTTCACCACTTAAACAACAACGCCTGCAAAAGAAAATGTTAAAGCAAGCGAAACAGACTGCCTGACCTGTGACACGCTAACGCATTTGATCTACAACATACATAAACTGAGGGTAAATGGAACATCCTCAAAAATCTGCTTACCTTTTTCTTCGAGTTGTGATGCATCTACAAAACGGACTGAAAAGCGCTGTTTACCCGCACTGATTTCAGGATAGTATTGAACGCCATCGGGCAATTCAATGCGCAAGAGTTGGTACTCTTTATGCGGGCTTAGTGTTGCCTGGTAAAAGCCACCTTCGGCGACAATCTCCGTTTTTTCAATACTATTCAGAATCATTTCCATCACAAACTGAATCGCATCCTGGGCAAACTCATAAGGTTTGACCCAGCTTTTCAAATCATCCGTGCGCATTTTCTCTGGCTGGCTTAGCCAATATTTGAATAATGGAATATCCAGCCCATTAACGCCACCCGCAATAGATGAACGTTGTTTAAGGATATTAAAGAAATTATGACTTTTGAGATGCTGTCCAAGTTGTCCCCGGAAATTGTACAAGCGCCGGCTTTTATCTTCGAGCCTTTGTAAAATCCTGTCCACCCGGTCTGCCGCAGCCGCATCCCTTACATCTTGTCGACGTATTGCCTGCGCCTCCCATTCGAGTACATTTAACGCTGCATTTTTTACATCCAGCCTTGAAGACAGGTTATACAATTCCAATAAAACCATAACAGCCGCCTGGCTGTTTTCCGGGGAAGGATCTTTAAGGTGGTAATTAAAACGATCCAGTAAATACTCTAATCTCAGGAAGAGACGGATTTTTTCGTTCAGTGGTTGTTCGTAGACAGCCATATTGCCCTTTATAATGCCCTTTCATACCTAGATTGGTACGTTATTAATTAATATCAATAGCCTAATAAAAACGCTAAGCGGTTAGCTAAGGAATTTAATTTGAAAGTATAACAGGAGTTAAATCAGGTTAAAGCCAGAAATTGTGTATGGAGGTGATTAATTTGCTCTAACAGGTCTTCTTTGCTGCTTCTGTTATCCAGTACATCTGTTGCTATTGTTAACCTGGCTTCCCGGCTTGCTTGCGTTTCCATTACTTTTTTAACAAGTGCCTCTGCCTTATTGTTGTTCTTGTTAGTGCCATCACGTTGCTTAACACGTGTTACCTGTTGATCAGGAAGGCAATCAACCACCACAATTCGATCAAACATATCCATATACGCTTTCTCCAGCAGTAATGGCACATCAACCACGATATAAGGCACTGGCTTATCTTTTTTTCCTTCCAGCAAGGAAATCTGCTTTTTAATTTCCTTTTTTATGCGTGGGTGCAGAATATTCTCCAACGTCCTTAAAGCCGTTTTATCCGAGAAAACCTTTTTTTTCAATAAGGCTCGGTTTAGCTCCCCTTTCCGCAAACCATTCTGATGGAGAATATCATCGCCAAATTGTGCACAAATAGCCTTTAGCGCTTCCCTGCCAGGTTTTACCAGATCTTTTGATATCTGGTCTGCATCAATAACAGGAACCCCTAAAACGCGAAAGGCATCAATCGCGGTACTTTTGCCGCAACCGATGCCTCCTGTTAGACCGACCTTTAACAAAGCCGAATAATAACGCACATTACCGCTTTTTAAGCGTAAACAGATTCTTTACCAAACTTTTTAGTCAGCAGGTAATAAAAAGTCACACGTGATTTTTGGCGTGTCTCTTTCAAAGTCTCACACACTTCTTTAATTGCCGCATCCAGCTCAGGGCCATCTGTCAAACCAAGCTTCTTGATCAAAAAATTATTTTTAACGGTATCCAGTTCCGCTTGGTCAGAACAGGAAACAAGACTTGCGTCTTTATTATGCACCGCTGGACCCAATCCTTTGAACACTGCTGAAATTAATGCATCGTCAGCGCCACTATCATATTTTTTTACGTCTGCGATTGCAGATTCTACGTCAGCCATTTATCACTCCTTGGTTAAATCGTTTTTTAAAATTTCATGCAAAATTAATGCACGTACCTTATAACAAAAACCACCAAAAATTGATAGTTTTTATATGCCGCCACTTGGATATTTTCTAAAAAAGCCTATTTTTTTCAAGTTGATAAAACAAAACCAGGGATACACCTATCATACAACCTGTTCTTCCTTAGCCGCCTCCAATTGGGCAATCAGATCATCTGGCAACTGCATGGTTTTTGCCAATGTTTCAAGATAATCACGTTCCATGGAATTTTCTTTGTCAGTCACCACCGCTGACACCAGATAAATTTCAGAAGCTATCGCCTGATTATCAGCCAGTGCAGCAATTTCTTTCACATCAAGTGGTTTACTGATCTCATCTTCAAGAACATCGGCAACTTCTTTGCTTAAGCCTAATTTATTCATTTGTTCATTAATAATTTCAATTTCTTTTTTATTGATATGGCCATCGGCCTTCGCTGCAGCAATCATCGCTTTTAATAAAATCAGACTACGCTCATTGGCCTCCTCTTGGGATAACTCATTAATAGGGACTAATTGTTTATGGGCTGCCTGCTCTGCTTCTAGCACTTCATTTTGCTTTTGCCAGTTCTGAAATGCTTTCCAGCCAATGCCGCCAATTGCAGCCAAACTACCTATTTTCAAAGCTGAACCAGTAACCCTGCGCCCTGCCCCTGTACCCAGTAATAATGCTAAAACACCCGCTGCAATGGCCCCCTTTTTCATGCCATCCATCGTCGCATCGCGCTTTTCCCCTTCCTTGGGTATTTGTAATTTTTCTTCTGCAATTGCCTGGCCTTTAGAAGCAAGCTCTTTACCTGTTTTAAGTATTTCATCCAGTAATGACTGTATATCCATCGGTTCACTCCTTCGTTATTTATATATGTACTGTATGGCCTTATGTATTAAAATTCAACTCAGACTCTATCAAGCTTATAGGTGTAATCATGCGCTTTCAAAATAAAGAGATACACAAATCCCATGAATTGAGCCACTAATCTGAACAACATATCATTTAACGGCTTGTTGCGCGATAATTGGCAATTAAAATAACCCACATGTTTACACCTCGCACCACAAACACAGACAGTTTTTACGGTTTTTAATGAAAAAAATAGCTTTTTTAATACACTCAATGAAATCAGGCGGGGCAGAACGCGCTATTTCGAATCTTTCGCTTGCTATGCAAGAAGAGCATGACGTTTCATTAATTGTGTTTGATGCGCGTAATTTAGGCTACCCTTACGGTGGCAAACTGATTGACTTGAATATACATTCTAAAGATAGCCCACTTGGTAAGTTATTCATTATTTTTAAACGGGCACGCAGCCTGCGCAAACTTTATAAGGAACAACAATTTGATGCTATTTTCACCTTCATGGAAGGTGCAGGATTCCCAAGTGTTTTGGCTTCCAGGGAAACTATTGTGTCGGTGCATGACAACCCCAAATCGTTAAATAAAACCTATCAACCTTTCCTGCCTTACCTCTACCCCAGGGCAAAAAAAATCGTAACCTGCGCAAAAGCAATCGAAGAAAAACTTAGCAAGCGATATCATTTTAAAAACCTTGTCACCATCTATAATTCAGTTGATATTGATAATGCCATTAAGCTATCCAAAGAAGCCATCCCGGAAACTCGTCCTTTTTTACTCGCCGTTGGACGACTTGCGCCACAAAAAGGGTTTGATTACCTGATTGAAGCGTTTGCCGCGAGCAAGGCAAAAGAAGATGTTGATTTACTGATACTGGGTGAGGGAGCTGAACGGCCGGCACTTGAAGCCCTTATCCAAAAATATGACCTGGTTGACAAGGTTATCTTGAAAGGAACGGTCACCAACCCCTTTGCTTATTATTCAAAAGCTGATTTTTTTGTGCTTTCCAGCCGCCATGAAGGTTTTCCAAATATTTTGATTGAGGCAATGGCGTGTCATTGCCCCTGTGTTTCTTATGACTGTGAAACAGGACCCAATGAAATTATTAAATCCGGTGAAAACGGTTTATTACTCGAACCCGAGAATGTACCCGCATTAACCGAAGCAATTGACACACTGCATACCGATAAAGCACTGCGTGAAAAATTAAAAGCTAATACCCGAAGCTCAATAGAACATTTGACCCCGGAGGCCATCGCCAAAGACTGGTTAAAGCTGATTTAACCCGAATGCTTTATAAAAATTTACCAGGTAACAACCGCCTTCGTGAAATATCCAGGTTAGGATGCGAGCCTCCCCCGGTATTTAAAAGATAAAAAAAGCCCGCATTTGCGGGCTTTTTTTATAACAGCTTAATTTGTAAAAATTAAATTGCTACGATATTTTCTGCTTGAGGGCCTTTCTGACCTTCTGTAACAGTGAACTCAACTTTTTGACCTTCATTCAACGTTTTGAAACCATCACCTTGAATCGCACTAAAGTGTGCAAAAACGTCTGGGCCATTCTCTTGCTCGATAAAGCCAAAGCCTTTAGATTCGTTGAACCACTTAACTGTTCCAGTAGTAGTAGACATAATTTTCTTTCCTATTTGTTCATTGATATAAATTTGCCAGCATGTTGATCTATTATTGACCTAACCGCTAGCGGTTGTGCTGAAATGTTGTTGCTATGACTTATGAAAAACAGGACGAGGTACTACCAGAGGTGTGACTTCGAGATGGTGTTGCATAAATATAAACGTACTTTCAAGCTGCCACAAAGTATATACCCTTCTGTTAATTAGTCAAACCTAATCAACAAATGATTGAAAAAAACTATCATCAAGATTTTTTAAGACTGTTTTTACAAAGGGCACAGTGATCAGCGTTTTTTGACGCAAACTTTCTTCATCCAACTTATCCAGAAGCACCATCAAACTTGAAATATCACGGGGATAACGACGGTATAAATAATCTATAACGCGATCGCTTAATTCAAAACCACGCTGTTCAGCCCGGGCTTGTAGTGCCTTGGGCTTATCTTCATCACTCAACGGATGAAGTTGGTAACACCCCCCCCAAATCAGGCGAGAAGCCAAATCAGGCAAACTACAGTAGAGTTTCCTGGGGTTTTCAGAGCAACTCAACAACAGACGCTGTCCGTTATCCCGCGTTGTATTAATCAGGTTAAACAAGGCAATTTCCCAATCTCTATTTTCTGCGCTACCCATAACGCTATCAATATCATCAACAACGACTAATGACGATTGTGTTAAACCTGATAAAACGGCAATGCCATGGCTTGATAGCTGTTTAAGTGGCACATAACTGACAGGTCTATGCGCTCGGGACTCCTCTGCACAGCAGGCTTGTAAAAGATGGGTTTTGCCCGATAAAGATTCTCCCCAAATAACATTTTGCTGCGGCTCAAGGGAGGCAACCATTGCTTGTAAAATTCCTAGCAGTTCATCATTTGAACGAGCCGGTTCCATGGTGTTTTTGTTAACATAAAATGATTCAAAACGAAATCCGTCGCGAAGATTGACGTTTAAGGTAAGCTGCTGCTGAGATGCCATTATTTTTATGCACTCTCTGCATCGCTTTGATTATTATTGCCACCGTTTGCATCACCCGGCAATGTTTCTGTTGATTCTCCATAAATAGCGCTATCTTTGTAGGATTTATGAAAATGGCGCATGATTACGGCCAGAACAGCAAATACGGGTAATGCCAGTAAAATACCGAAAAAACCAAATAGCTGGCCACCGGCAAGTACAGCAAAAATCACCGCGACAGGATGCAGGCCAATACGGTCACCCACCAGTAACGGCGTTAACAACATACCTTCAATCATTTGTGCAACACCAAACACCAGGGCAACCCAGAGTATATTGGAAGGATCATGCGTTTGTAGCAAGACCGCAGTGCCGGCGACTACGATCCCGACAATCAAACCCATGTAGGGAATAAAGCTTAATAAACCTGCCAACATGCCAATCAATAAAGAAAATTCCAGGCCCACCAACTTTAAACCAATCGCGTAGATCGTTCCCAGCGCTAACATAACCAGCATTTGGCCGCGCAAGAAAGCACCAAGGACTTCATCAGACTGTTTGCTTAAAAGGGATACGGTTGGCTCTATATTACGGGGCAATAAATCATGGATATAATCGACCAGCCTGTCCCAGTCACGCAACAAATAAAAGGTTATTACCGGTATCAAAAACAGGTTTGCAGCCCAGCCTGCTACGACGGCGCCAGAGTGTGTAACTGTCCTGAGAAGTCCCTTAAAAAAACCACCCATATGTGAAATTTGATCGGTTAAACTGGACTTTAACTGTTCCACTTCCAGGGCTGGAATATTAATACCAAAGGTTTTTTGCAAGGTTGGTTCTAAATTTACCATCAACCAATCAATATAGCCCGGTAACTTAGCCACTAATAATTTAATCTGGGATTCAAGCAGCGGAATCAGAAAAAAGAAAAAAGGCACTATTAATAAAAACAACACAAAGAAAACAATAACGACTGACAAGGTACGGGAAATTTTCCACTTTTCAAGACGATCAACAATGGGATCACCCAGGTATGCAAGCAGCGCGCCTGAAATAAAAGGCAGTAAAATCGGTGCCAATAGGTAGAGCAAGAAACCTGTAATCAGCAAGAGGGTTAACCAGAACCAGCGGGTGCTTTGTGTCATATAAACATATTTTTTTATTAATGGAGGTGTTTTGCCCGGTTTTTAGCATTACGTGACCAAATAACCACATACGCCACACCGCTCATAATCGTAGTGAGTGCAACCAGTTTTTGCAAACTATTTACGACAAAGCCCGGTATTTGCCAATAAGAAGAGCCCGTAAAAGCCAAATGGTACATGATAGTAAATACAAACAGTATTTGCACGGCGGTGTTTATTTTACTAATGAATAACGGCGATATTTCTATCTCTTTGAAAACCCAGCGATAACTTATTGCCCCGGCTAAAATGATGATGTCACGGAATACCACAATGGCAGCCAACCAAACAGGTATCATCCCCTTATGAGCCAACGATAAAAATATAAAAATTAATAATGCTTTATCAGCAATTGGATCAAGGATAGCACCCAAACGGCTTTGCCAATTGAAAGCCCTTGCAAGAAAACCATCCAGCGCATCAGAAAAGCCAGCAATGACAATCAGCCAAAAAGCACCCATCCATGCTTTTTGGTGAAGCAACACGGCAATTGGAATAATCAGCACAATTCGAAAAATACTGATAATGTTAGGAATATGATGCAATACTAATCAATAAAACGCTAGATTCAATTGTTTACAATTCTAGCACATCCTGCATATCATAAACGCCCGAATTCTTTTTTCCCAGCCAGGCGGCTGAACGTACCGCGCCTTTGGCAAATGTCATGCGGCTGGATGCCTTGTGGGTAATTTCAAGGCGTTCACCAATATCAGCAAACATAACCGTATGCTCGCCGACAATATCACCTGCTCGAATCGTCTGGAAACCTATGGTTTTACGCTCCCTTTCACCCGTCTCGCCTTCCCGGCAATAGACTGCATCTTTAGCTAAATCCCGTCCCAGGGCATCTGCAACCACTTCACCCATTCGCAATGCCGTACCTGAGGGCGCATCAACCTTGTGCCTGTGGTGGGCTTCAATGATTTCAATATCTACTGAATCACCCAACACTTTTGCGGCAATTTCTAACAGTTTCAGGCTAAGCGTTACGCCTACGCTGTAATTTGCTGCAAAGACGATTGGGATGGTTTTACCGGCTGTTTGAATCTGTGCTTTCTCATCATCTGAAAAACCTGTTGTACCAATCACCATCGCCTTGTTATTTTTAACGCACCAATCGAGGTGGTTCAAGGTGGGTGCCGGGCGCGTAAAATCAATCAACACATCAAAATCATTCTCGGCATTATCAAGGCTATCTGAGATAATCACACTATTCTTACCAATACCCGCAACTTCGCCTGCATCGGCGCCAATTAAAGAACTATCCGGGTGTTCTGTTGCTACGCTGAATCGCACATTATCAGATTCTGCACAGGCTTCAGCGAGAATTTTACCCATACGTCCCGCTGCACCAACGATTGCTATATTGATCATTTGATCATTTCCTTAACTTTATTCTCTATTGGCAGCTTCTTCACCGTCAAACCAGCCTTTTACATTTTCAAAAAAGGTTTTTGCCTTATTGCCCCAGCCGTGCTGTTGCGGACTATGTTTTTTACCACCTTTGGCAAGAGCTGCCTCAAATTGTTCCAATAGTTTCTTTTGCTTGGCCGTAAGGTTAACAGGGGTTTCCACTTCAATGCGGCAAAGTAGATCGCCAACTGTACTGTTTCTAACTGATTTAACACCCTTGCCACGCAAACGGAACACTTTTCCAGACTGTGTTTCTGCTGGCACTTTAAGATTTACCTCGCCCTTTAATGTGGGCACATTGAGCGTACCACCCAATGCGGCAAGCGTAAAACGAATGGGCATTGTACAATGCAAATCATTACCATCCCGGGTGAACAGTTCGTGCTGTTTAAGGTGCATTTGCACATACAAATCACCGGCTGGACCACCATTAATACCGGCTTCGCCTTCGCCACTTAAACGAATCCGGTCACCCGTATCAACACCTTCGGGTATTTTAACTTCCAGTGTCTTTTGAGTTTCGATACGGCCTTCGCCATGGCAATCATCACAGGGATCAGAAATTATGCTACCTGCACCCTGACAGTGAGGACAGGTCTGTTGCACTGAAAAGAAACCCTGCTGAATGCGTACCTGGCCGTGCCCCTGGCAAGTCGTACAGGTTTCCGGCGTACTGCCTTCTTTTGCACCCGTTCCATGACAGGTTTCGCAAGTCTGCTTGGTGGGTATCCTGATATCAACCGAGGTTCCAAACACTGCTTCTTCAAGGCTTAACTCAAGATTATATTGCAAGTCACTGCCACGATAAGCCGCATTTGCACCGCCACCCTGACTCCGGCCACCACCGAAAATATCTTCAAAAATATCACCAAACCCGCCGAAGCCACCCGCACTACCAAAACCAGCACCGGCACTGTTATCAACACCCGCGTGACCAAACTGGTCATAGGCGGCACGTTTTTGCGGGTCAGAAAGCACTTCGTAAGCTTCCTTGACTTCCTTGAACTTTGCTTCGGCTTCTTTACTATCCGGGTTTCTATCCGGATGAAACTTCATTGCCATGCGGCGATAAGCCTTTTTCAGCTCGCCTTCGCTACAATTTTTTTGGACGCTCAGTACTTCGTAATAACATTGTTTAGACATGTTAGTGACCTGTTTTCTAAAACAAAATAAGGCACATAGGTATTTATCCTATGTGCCTTTAGCGCATAACTACATCAAATAGCCAGGCGCAACATCAAAGTAAGCTTTATGTTTTCTTATCTTCATCAACTTCTTCAAACTCAGCATCGACAACATCATCGTCTGCCGCAGCATCCCCGGCATCCGCCGTTTGAGCACCGGCATCACCGCCTGCTGCTGCCTGAGCCAAAGTGCCAGATGCTTCCATCAACTCCTGGGATTTTTTCTCAATCAAGTCCTTGTCTTCACCTTGCACGGCTTCTTCAAGAGCAGCAACCAGGCCTTCCACTTTTGTCTTTTCAGCCGCATCGACTTTATCACCATACTCTTGCAGTGATTTTTTAGTCGAATGAATCAATTGATCCGCCTGGTTACGCGCATCAACCAAAGCATGTGCTTTTTTATCTTCTTCAGCGTGTGCTTCGGCATCTTTTACCATCGCTTCGACTTCCTCATCCGACAAACCTGAAGAGGCTTTGATCTGGATGGATTGCTCTTTCCCGGTCGCCTTGTCTTTTGCCGATACATTTAAAATACCGTTGGCATCAATATCAAACGTTACTTCAATCTGGGGCTGACCACGTGGCGCAGGTGGTATATCCGTCAAATCAAAACGACCCAGCGATTTATTGCCAGAAGCCATCTCACGTTCACCTTGTAATATATGCACCGTTACCGCATTTTGATTGTCTTCTGCGGTAGAAAAAACCTGCTGTGCTTTGGTTGGGATTGTAGTATTTTTCTCAATCAATTTGGTCATGACACCACCCATGGTTTCAATACCCAGGGACAGTGGCGTAACATCCAGCAACAATACGTCGGTAACTGATCCACCTAATACACCACCCTGGATCGCTGCACCAACGGCTACCGCTTCATCAGGGTTCACATCTTTACGCGGCTCTTTACCGAAGAAATCAGTCACTGCCTGTTGAACCATTGGCATACGTGTTTGACCACCCACCAGGATAACATCGCTGATTTCTGACGCTTTCAAACCCGCATCTTTTAATGCCATTTTACAAGGCTCAATGGTACGTTTAACCAAATCTTCAACTAGAGATTCCAGTTTGGCACGCGTTACTTTAACATTCAAATGCTTAGGGCCAGACGCATCTGCTGTCACATAAGGCAGGTTGACATCGGTTTGTTGTGCCGATGAAAGCTCTATCTTGGCTTTTTCTGCTGCTTCTTTTAAACGCTGTAACGCCAATGGATCATTATGCAGATCAACACTGTTATCTTTTTTGAATTCATCGGCAAGGTAGTCGATCAGGCGCATATCGAAGTCTTCACCACCGAGGAATGTATCACCATTGGTTGAAAGCACTTCAAACTGGTACTCGCCATCAATTTCTGCAATTTCAATAATGGAAACGTCAAACGTACCGCCACCCAGGTCATAAACCGCAATGGTGCTATCGCCGGAGGTCTTATCCATGCCGTAAGCCAGTGCCGCAGCCGTTGGCTCATTGATAATACGCTTGACATCCAGACCCGCGATTTTACCCGCATCTTTGGTTGCCTGACGTTGTGAATCGTTAAAGTAGGCAGGAACCGTAATAACGGCTTCGGTAACGGATTCGCCAAGGTAGTCTTCCGCGTCCTTTTTTAGTTTCTGCAAAATACGCGCAGATACTTCAGGTGGAGACATTTTCTTGCCACTGGCTTCAACCCAGGCATCACCATTATCGGCCTTTATGATTTTGTAAGGCACCAGTTTAATATCTTTTTGTACAGCCTCTTCATCAAAAGTACGACCGATTAAGCGTTTGATTGCAAACAGCGTGTTTTCAGGGTTGGTGACCGCCTGGCGTTTTGCAGGCTGACCGACCAAAACCTCATCATTAGCAAAGGCTACGATGGATGGCGTTGTACGATCACCCTCTGCATTTTCGATAACTTTAGGCTTGTCACCTTCCATTACTGCGACACAGGAGTTTGTTGTTCCCAGGTCTATTCCGATTATTTTTCCCATTATTGATATCTCCAATAATTTACGTTTTAATTAAGTTGTATTAAATGTGTGGTTATCTTTTTACTTATCAAGGCTTAGTGCATAAAAACTGGACTAACCCGGGTGTTTCTACAAACTGTGATTTTGCGAAAGCATCATTTCTCTTTCCAAGTATTTGATTTTATTAACCTATATCACAGACAACAACCGCCTTCATGAAATATTCGGGCTAGTTATTTTTAACAACCATGACCATTGCTGGACGGACCAGCCTGCCATTTAAGGTGTAGCCTTTCTGCATAACGGCACTGACATGGCCTTCTTCGTACTCATCGCTGGGCTGCATTGCCATCGCCTGATGCAAATCCGGGTTGAATTTCTCGCCCAGCGGATCAATCACCTCAAGGCCAAACTTTTCCATGGCATTATCAAAAACCTTCTTGGTTAACGCCACGCCTTCACGGATCTGTTCAACATCACCTTCTGCCGCCATGCCCATTTCCATGCTATCCGCAACCGGCAATAATTCTTCAATGAATTTTTTTACCGCATATTTGTGTGCATCTTCAACCTGTTTTTCACTACGGCGACGCTGGTTTTCCAAATCCGCTTTCATGCGCAAGACTGTTTCCCAGTTTTCATCCGCTTTAGACCGTGCTTGTTCAAGCTGCTCTTCCAGGGAAAGTTCATCTTCCGTATCCGTTGCATCGCCTTCCTGTTCTGCTTCTTGCTGGCTTGATTCAAGTTCATCCATTACTTCATTTAAATCTTGCTCGCTTTCCTGCCTGGAATCCTGTTTAGATTGGCTCATAGCTTCTCTACCCTGTTAAATAGTTAATTAGGTTAATTACGTTAATGACAATGGGGTAAGAAGTGGGGTTTTAATAAACTTTTTCAAGACATTTTTTGAAAAATTATTATTTTTTCAAAGCAGCAGAAAGCAACTTTGCGGTTATATCGACAACCGGGATGACACGATCGTAATGCATGCGTTTGGGACCTATCACACCCAACACACCAATATGGCTTTCATCAATCTGGTAAGGTGCTGTCACCACCGAGCAATCACCAAACACATCATGACCGGATTCACGCCCGATAAAAATCTGCACGCCATCGGCATCCATACAACGGTCCAGCAAGCCCAAAATATCACGTTTTTGGTTAAACGCATTGAAAAGCTGGCGTAATTTAACCACATCGGAAAGATCATCATATTCCATCAGGTTGGTTTCACCGGCAATCACATAATCTTCTGATGGTGTTTCGTTCAAGCCTGAAACGGCTTTTTCACCCAGGTCAATCGCTGATAGCATCATGCTATTCATGTCTTCGCGAACAGCTTCCATTTCCTCTAATAACACGGCGCGAGCCTGCTGAATATCTTTGCCAACCAGAATCTCATTCAGGTAATTGCTGCTTTGCTGTAATTCAGATGATGAAAATTCACGATCCAGTTGAATCATGCGGTTTTCAACATCGTTATTTGACATCACCAGCACCACCAGAACCTGGTTGTCAGACAGTTGCAAAAATTCGATATGTCGAATGGAACGTGCTTCGCCGTGGGGTGCCATGACAATACCGGTCAGATGGGTTAAGCCAGAAAGCATGCTTGAGGCAGATTGAATCAGGCCGCTTGCTGAGGTTTGATCCAGCCCGACTTCAAGCTGTTGGCATTCTTGCTGTTCTAACGGCTTGACATTGACCAGCGTATCAACAAATAAGCGATAGCCCTGCGACGTCGGAACACGCCCTGCAGAGGTATGTGGCGCATGGATGTAACCGGCATCTTCCAGCGATGCCATCACATTGCGAATCGTTGCCGGGCTTAAATCCAGCCCGCTACGTTTGGCGAGTAAAGAAGAACCTATCGGCTGACCATCTACAATATAGCCTTCAATCAGGACTTTGAGTAAATATTTGGCACGTTCGTTTAAATCAGGCATGGTCTTATAATGAAGAACTATCTACGATTTTCAAGCCTTTAGCCTCAATTTTACGGTAATATTAGAGTAACTACTCAGCTCGCCCTCTTGTTTGCGCCAACTCTACGTTGGAAGTGCTCAT
>CAZPEE010000022.1:15812-17200 GCA_964585525.1 uncultured Cocleimonas sp. | reverse complement strand
TTTAAAAGCAGTCATTTTTAGACGTAACCCATTTGAATACATAGACTTACTGACAATATTGCAACCGCCTTTATGAAATAACCGGATGAAATAACCGGGTTAGATTTTCTTGAAAATCAATGTGCCATTGGTGCCACCAAAGCCAAATGAGTTACTCATGCTAACATCAATCCTGGCATCCCGGGCGGTATTGGCGACATAATCCAGGTCACATTCAGGATCCTGGTTGTCCAGGTTAATGGTTGGAGGAAGCACCTGGTCACGAATCGCCAAAATGCTAAAGATTGCTTCAATGCCACCAGCAGCACCGAGTAAATGGCCTGTCATGGATTTGGTTGAACTCACTGCAACGTTTTCTGCATGGCTTCCCAGTGCACGTTTAATCGCTTTGGTTTCGGCAACATCACCTGCTGGTGTCGAGGTGCCATGGGCATTGATATAATCTATATCATCCGGGTTTAATCCGGCATCTTTAAGCGCATGATCAATACAACGCGCCGCTCCTTCACCATCGGTTGCAGGCGATGTCATATGGTAAGCATCACTGCTCATGCCAAAACCGGCCAACTCACAATATATGTCGGCACCACGGGCTTTCGCATGTTCATATTCTTCAAGCATCAAAATACCTGCTCCATCTCCCAGGACGAAACCATCCCGGTCTTTATCCCAGGGGCGACTTGCCGCCGTTGGGTCATCATTGCGTGTTGATAGTGCGCGCATGGCGGCAAAACCGCCAATCCCAAGTGGCGTTGAACACATCTCTGCACCACCACCGAGCATAATATCCGCATCCCCATACTGGATCATGCGCATGGCATCGCCGATACTATGGGTTGCAGTAGCACATGCGGAAACCGGTGACATATTATGCCCTTTGAGGCCCAGCATGATTGACAGGTTGCCTGCAACCATATTGACGATGGAGCTGGGTACAAAGAACGGCGATATTTTACGTGGTCCGCCTTCCAGGTAAGCCTTGGTGTTTTTTTCAATCGTACCGATGCCGCCAATGCCGGAACCGACGATTACTCCAAAACGATCGGCATTTTGATCCGTTACTTCAAGGCCGGAATCTTTCAATGCATCCGTGCCCGCAGCAACACCAAAGTGAATAAAAGGATCCATTTTTCGCTGGTCTTTACGTGAAATGTAGGCACTCGCATCAAAGTCATCGACATTGCCTGCTATTTTGACAGAAAAATCAGTGGTATCAAAAAATTCAGGTGGAACCAGACCAATACCACTGACGCCACCAGTAATATTTGTCCATGCTTTTTCAATGTTTGATCCAACAGGCGATACAATTCCAAGACCAGTTACAACGACACGACGTTTTGACACGGGCACATCCTTTTTTTATTTGATACGAGATAGTAAGGCATTGT
>CAZPEE010000022.1:1850-15712 GCA_964585525.1 uncultured Cocleimonas sp. | reverse complement strand
TGAATAGATAAAACTAAAAAACCGCAACACCCAACAAAAAGTGCAGCGGTTTATAAAAAAAATGCCTGCCATCACAGGCAGTTATTTTTAACTTAAGGAAATTAACCCTTATTGTTATTGACGTAATCAATCGCCAACTGCACTGTGGTAATTTTCTCGGCTTCTTCATCCGGAATTTCAGTGCCAAATTCTTCTTCAAGTGCCATAACCAATTCAACGGTATCCAGTGAATCTGCACCCAAATCATCAACGAAAGATGCCGCGTTAGTCACTTCAGACTCATCAACACCCAACTGCTCAACTACGACACTCTTAACGCGTGCTTCAACATCGCTCATAATGCTTTTTCTCTTCTGTTTAAAAAAATTCGTCGGTGAGTATCACAGACACTCCAACTAAAGTTTGGCTATTGTAGATAAAATCAAGCCTGCGCACAAATAGATTTACGGATTTTTATGATTTATTCCTGATCAAAACAACCATCAAGACATATACATGCCACCATTTACATGCAAGGTTTCACCCGTAATATACGATGCCATATCCGAGGCTAAAAACAGCACTGCATTGGCAATATCCTGTGGCTGGCCTAGCTGCCCCAAAGGAATATGATTGAGTAACGCATCACGTTGTGCATCACCCAGTTCCCGTGTCATATCAGTATCAATAAAACCCGGTGCAACAACGTTTACCGTAATGCCACGTGAACCAATTTCCTGCGCCAGTGATTTAGAAAAACCCACCACACCTGCTTTTGCTGCGGCATAATTTGCCTGGCCGGGGTTTCCGGTTGCACCAACCACTGATGATATACTAATGATGCGACCCTTGCGTGCCTTCATCATGCCACGTAAACATATCTTGCTCAGGCGGAATACCGAGGTCAGGTTGGTATTTATGATGTCATCCCATTCTGCCTGTTTCATGCGCATCATCAGGTTGTCACGCGTAATTCCGGCATTATTTATCAGGATAGCAACCGCACCATGTTTGTCGTTAATGTGTTTTATCACTTCTTCAACGGATGATTGGTCTGTTACATCCAGTTTCATGCCATGGCCGCTAATGCCCATGCTTTTTAAATAATCGCTGATGGCATCAGCGCCCTGATCACTGGTTGCTGTCCCGATTACTGTAGCACCTGCCTTACCTAATGACTCGGCAATAGATTTCCCGATGCCCCGGCTTGCGCCAGTGACCAGTGCAATGTGTCCTTCAAGATTAATCATGTTTCATCCTTATACTTATAATAAATAAAACCTTAGCCGCAGGTTTGCAGTGCTTTTTCCAGTGTTGCAGAATCGTGTACACAGATATTACCCAGTTTGCGGTTAATCCTGCGGTTTAATCCAAACAAAACCTTGCCGGGGCCAAATTCGATAATGCTGTCAGCACCCTGTTGTTCAAGGTTATTTATAGTTTCCACCCAGCGCACCGGTTTATATAATTGCTCCTGTAACGCTTGCTGTTTGTTGTCCGCCACGCTTGCACTGACATTTTGGAGCACACTTAAATCGCCATCATTGAATTGGATTTTGGCCAGTTTTTCACCCAGCTTTTGCGCTGCATCTTGCATCAAAGAACAATGTGATGGGACACTGACGCTGAGTTTTATGGATTTCTTTGCGCCGGCATCGTTTAATAAGGCGATTGCGTCATCCACCGCGCCCGCATTACCTGCAATCACAACCTGTCCAGGCGAATTAAAATTGACAGCCTCCACAACACCGCCATTTTCCCCGGCAGCATCAGCGCACACCTTAACAATGACATCATCATCAAGCCCCAGAATAGCTGCCATCGCGCCCTCACCTTCGGCAACCGCCTGCTGCATCAAACCTGCGCGGGATGCAACCAGCGACATGGCATCCTCAAAATTGATCACATTTGCAGCAACCAGTGCGCTATATTCACCCAGGCTATGACCTGCCATACCAACAGGCATGCAGCCACCCTGAGATTGCCAGACGCGCCACACAGCGACGCCCGCTGCCAGCATCACCGGTTGTGTGTTTTCAGTTTGATTGAGTAAATCAGCATTTTCTTCAGCCTGGCACAAAGCCCAAAGGTCTTTACCAATAACATCCGAGCCTTGTTGGAAGGTTTCTTCTACCTGGGCAAAGTTTTCAGCCAGATCAGCCAACATGCCAGTAGATTGGGAGCCCTGCCCCGGAAAAACTGCTGCAAACGCCATACACTATCCTTGACTTGATAAATTGGAAAAAGCCCACATAATACAGTCTATGAACTGATCAATAAACCATGATTTGGTTAAATCGAGCTGTAAATCTTGGGTTAAGTCAGTGTTTTATATAATAAGGCGTAATATCCTGATAATTTGCTTGTTTAATAAGGCAGTTAATGGATAATACGCCGATTCTCACAGGAGCAGTAAAGAAGTACAGTATGGCTAAAGAAGAAAGTATTGAAATGGAAGGAAAAGTTATTGAAACACTTCCAAACACCACATTTAAGGTAGAACTGGAAAATGGACATGTCGTCAATGCCCATATTTCTGGTCGCATGCGCAAAAACTACATCCGTATCCTAACGGGTGACCAGGTAACTGTGCAATTGACACCCTATGACCTGACAAAAGGTCGTATCACTTACCGTAGTAAGTAATGACATCTAAGTAAAAACCACCTAAGTAAAGATACCTATAGCACGTTTGCTAATTGTTCTTAAACCATGTTAGCAGTACAATGACTGACATGCTTAAAAAACTGAACAAAGCAGAGAAAAGTAGTGATCCGAGTAATATATCTTTTGCTTCGCTACACAGGCATCTTGGCCCAAATAGCAAAAGAACCAGCCCCAGTATAAATGCAATAAAGAAATAGATTTTGGGCAAGTCCCTGTCAAAAAAGCGGTACGCTATCGCAATCAACCAGGTCATAAACAGGGGCATGGCAAACCAGATGAAGCCATCAATAATCGTTACGATTCCCATGGTTCAGGATTCGGTTTCCAGCCTGCTAACGTTACGGTAGCCTTTGGGCAATAACTTGCCTCGTTTACCCCGGTCGCCCTGGTATTCCATGATCTCGCCAGCCTGTATGGTTTTGTGTTTTTTCCCCGCATGCACAATTAATTTAGCACCTTCTGCCAGGGCTACCATGGCAACCACATGTTCTTCGCCGGCTTTGAGTTTCTTGGCAGGCACATTAATGATTTTATTACCCTTGCCACGTGCGAGCTGGGGCAAGTCCTTTGCCTGGATAATAAGCAGATAACCTGTCGATGTAACTGCCGCTATCCTATCCGTTTCAAAATCTGTTATTTGTGAAGGACAAATGACCGTTGCACCTTTGGGCACGTTCACCGTGGCTTTACCCGCTTTGGCACGGCTTAGCAAATCCTCAAATCTGGCAATAAATCCATAACCAAAGGAACTGCCCAGCAGATAGAGCTGGTCTTTCTTGCCCATCATCACTGCCTTGAAACTGGCTCCTTGCGGGGTTGAGAAACGGCCACTTAACGGATCGCCCTGTCCTCGTGCTGATGGCAAGGTGTGTGCCATCAGGGTATAGCTTCGACCACTGCTATCCAGCAGTACTGCTTGCTGGTTGGAGCGCCCATGCGCCGATGCCTGGAATTTATCACCCTGTTTATAGCTTAAGCTGTGTGGGTCAATATCGTGACCTTTGGCGGCACGAATCCAGCCCATTTCAGAGAGGACTACGGTAACAGGTTCTGATGGAATCAACGAGGTTTCATCCAGCACTTGCGATGCTTCACGTACCACAATCGGTGAGCGGCGCGCATCGCCGTATTTTTTGGCATCTTCCTTGAGTTCTTTCTTGATTAGTGCCGTGAGCTTGCGGGGTGAATCCAGCAAGCCCTGTAGCTCATCGCGCTCTTTGATCAGTTCTTCCTGCTCGGTGCGGATTTGCATTTCTTCGAGCCTGGCAAGGTTGCGTAAACGTAAGTTAAGCACCGCTTCTGCCTGGATGTCGCTGATGCCAAAACGTTCCATCAAGATCGGTTTTGGCTCGTCATTTTCACGGATGATTTTGATCACTTCATCAATATTCAGATGCGCAATCAGCAAGCCTTCCAGAATATGCAGTCGTTCAAGTACCTTGTTTAAGCGCCACTGTATACGACGGGTCACGGTGCTTCGGCGGAATTCTAGCCATTCTTTTAGCACCATTTTGAGGTTTTTAACCTGTGGTTTGCCATCCGTGCCAATCATATTCATATTGACGCGGTAGTTACGCTCAAGGTCGGTACTGGCAAACAGGTGCGACATGAGCTGGTTGATGTCTACACGGTTGGAACGTGGTGTAATCACCAGCCGGGTGGGGTTTTCATGGTCTGATTCATCACGCAGGTCAGCGACCATCGGCAGCTTCTTGGCGCGCATCTGGGTGGCGATTTGTTCCATGATCTTGCCGCCGGATGCCTGGAACGGTAGTGCCGTGACAATGATATCGCCCTCTTCTTTCTCCCACACGGCGCGCATTTTAACGCTGCCTTTTCCTGTTTCATAAATGCTGCGCAACTCTTCGGGTGAACTGATAATTTCGGCATCGGTAGGGTAATCCGGGCCTTTGATACATTCAGTCAGTTCTTCCACGGAAGAGCTGGGTTTTTTTAATAATTGCAAACAGGCATCAACCACTTCATTCAAATTATGTGGCGGAATATCGGTTGCCATTCCCACCGCGATACCGGAGCCACCATTCAGCAGCACATTGGGTAAACGTGCGGGTAGTAAACCGGGTTCCTTTAAGGTGCCGTCAAAATTATCCACCCAGTCAACCGTGCCCTGCCCCAGTTCCTGTAATAATACTTTGGCATAGGGTGTCAGGCGCGATTCGGTATAACGCATGGCGGCAAATGATTTGGGGTCATCCTGTGAGCCCCAGTTGCCCTGCCCGTCCACTAATGGATAGCGATACGAAAAAGGCTGTGCCATCAATACCATCGCCTCATAACAGGCGCTATCACCATGCGGGTGGAATTTACCCAGTACATCACCGACGGTACGTGCAGATTTTTTATGTTTGGAGGCGGCCGACAAGCCAAGCTCGGACATTGCGTAAACAATGCGGCGTTGTACCGGTTTTAAACCATCCCCGATATGGGGTAACGCACGGTCGAGAATGACGTACATCGAATAGTCAAGGTAGGCTTTTTCGGTATAGATTTCCAGTGGCAAGGTTTCAGTAGCATCACCGCTACTCCCATTACCACCGCCATCACCAGAGCCCCCTAGTAAATCAAGTTGTGTTTTTTCTGCCATATTATTGCCGTTTTGTTGACATGTCGTCTGTTATTTATGCCCAGTTTTTAGAGAAATCCTGAAGATGTTGTTGCCCTGAATTATCCAGCATTTTCCTCAATAAATCATATTCTTGTTGAACCTCTTCCCTATCCAGGTCACCACGCATTAATTGGTAGCGCAAATAAATCAAATAGGTATTGAGTACATCGTGTTCAGACAGATGACGAATCCCCTGTAGATTGCCCGCCTGGTATTGATTCCACACCAGCGCATCATCCATACCCTCTTTACCCGGAAAACCAAGTAAGGTTGCGACATGGTCCAGCGGTGCTTTTGCCGCCTCCTGGTAACTTGCCAACACATCTTTTAAATCGGTATGGCGTTCATGGTAACGGCTTAAATAATTATCATCTTTAAAAGACGTGTTACGGTTGCCTTTTTCCCAATAACCCGGTGCACTCACGCTGTTTTTCAAGGTGCGGTAATGTAACACAGGAAGGTCAAAAGCTGTACCATTCCAGGATACCAGCGTAGGTGTGCGAGCTTCAATCAGCTCAAAAAACGCCTTCAGCAGTTCAGCCTCGCTACTTTGGCTATTGCCTAATGAGCGGACGGAGACCTCATGCCCCATATCTTCACCCATACCACGGTAAACAACCGAGATAGCCACAATTTTTTGTAGATGCAGTGGCAAAAGATCAGAACCCGTTTGTTGTTTGGTGATGTGGAACAGTGCCTTGGCGGTGCTTTTGTCATCAAGGCCCTGCAGGTCGAAGATCGCCTGGCCACCTTTAATATCGGGGATTGTTTCTATATCGAATACAAGTACGTTCAAACTTATTCCTCTGTCAAATCTATGGTGTCAATTAATAAGCAATGATATTTATTTTCCAGTGCTTGTGCTTTTTTTACAATTTGGTTTTGTAACTTCTGGGATGCCTGCATGGTTAGTGCGACAAAATCATCTTTTTTCCCGGCGTTTGATCCCGTGTCAGTAGATTGTTCCAGAAGGTCGTTAAATGTTGTTTCAAATTCCGCCATTACACTTGACATATAACGCTGAAACTCCTGGTTAGTCTGGTTGGCACGCAAAGTAGCATCTTTCCTGGAAGAACCCTTTTTGCACATGAAAACATATTGGCTTTCCTGGTCTTCGGATGGAAATATGTATTTTATCCGGTTGAAATAAAGTAATTCCGTAACGGATGATAAGTTACAGCCTGTTGTTGCTAACACGCTAACGATTATCAACAGATTAAACGCTATTTTTTTGTGGTTCATGCAGGAAAAACCCCGGTTGATATGTAACGGTCACCGCGGTCGCAGATAATGCTAACGATGGTGGCATTATCAATTTCTTTTGATAATTTAAGCGCTGCGGCAACCGCTCCACCGGATGATACACCGCAGAAAATGCCTTCCTGTTGTGCCAGTGCTCGCATGGTGGTTTCCGATTCTTGCTGGGTAATGTCGATTTCACGGTCAAGCAGTGATGCATCAAATATTTCAGGTAGATATTCCGCAGACCAGCGACGTATACCGGGAATAGCTTCATCATTCGTTTTGGGTTGTACGCCGATAATTTGAATAGAGCCGTCCTGTTCTTTTAAGAATCTGGCTGTGCCGGTAATCGTGCCTGTGGTTCCCATGGCGCTGACAAAATGGCTGATTTGACCTTGCGTATCCCGCCAGATTTCCGGTGCGGTAGTTTCATAATGCGCCAGTGAGTTATCTGGATTGGCAAATTGATTGAGTAGATAACCTTTGCCTTCACGGTGCATCTGTTCAGCCAAATCACGTGCGCCTTCCATGCCGCCCTCTTCTTTAGACACCAATAACAGTTCAGCGCCATAAGCCTTCATGGAGGCGCGACGCTCGCTGCTCATGGTATCCGGCATAATCAGTAGCATGTTATAGCCCCGGATGGCAGCAACCATCGCAAGCGCAATGCCGGTATTGCCGCTTGTGGCTTCTATCAATGTATCGCCGGGTTTGATGTCGCCACGTCGTTCAGCATGTTTCACCATGCTTAATGCCGCACGGTCTTTGACAGAACCTGCCGGGTTATTGCCTTCCAGTTTAACTAAAATAGTGTTGCTGGTGTCACCGGGTAAGTGTTGTAGCCGTACCAGCGGTGTATTGCCAATACAGCTTTCAATCGTTTTGTAGTCATTTGTCATGCTCATCCCCTTCCAGCAGTACCGTGGCAACCGCATATTTATCTTCATCGCTAAGAGAAACAAACTGGCGTTTTACCCCCAGTTTACTGGCAATATCAAGAGTCGCACCATGCAGTGTTAACTGTGGTTGCCCCTGTGGGTTATTACTGATTTCAATGTCAGTAAAATTAACGCCCTGTGCAATGCCGGTACCGAGTGCCTTGGCAAGTGCTTCTTTCACCGCAAAGCGTTTTGCCAGGAATGATTTTGGCACCTTATGTTGTTTGTAAATGGTTAACTCATGCTTATGCAATATCCGCCCGGCAAAGCCTTCAGGATATTTTTTCATAAGGCGCTTGATCCGTGACACTTTTACGATGTCTGTACCGATGCCAATGATTGCCATCGGTTACGCCCGTGCGTCGTGCATAATTTCTAGCATTTGCCGGGTTGCCCGGTTGATACCGACAAAAATAGCGCGCGATATAATCGAGTGGCCAATGTTTAGCTCCCGGATTTCGGCGATTTTGGCGATGGCGGTGGTATTCGCATAATCCAGGCCATGTCCGGCATTAACCTGTATGCCCTGTGCGTGGGCAAAATCTGTGGCTTTTTGAATCCGCTCCAGTTCGCGTAATTGATCATCACCATGGGCATTGGCGTAAGTTCCCGTGTGCAGTTCTATCACCGGCGCTCCAATATCCGGGACACGCTTGATCTGTTCTATATCCGGTTCGATAAACAGTGAGACACGAATATCTTGTTGGTTAAGTCGTCGCGTGGCCTGTTGAATCCGGTCAAATTGGCCAATCACATCCAGTCCGCCTTCAGTCGTCAATTCTTCGCGTTTTTCAGGTACGACACAGGCATCATCAGGGCCAACATCACTGGCAATGGCAACCATCTCATCGGTTGCAGCAAGCTCAAGGTTAAGGCGCACATGACACTCTTTGCGGATAGCGTAGACATCGTTATCCTGTATGTGGCGGCGGTCTTCACGCAAATGAATGGTAATCGCCTGTGCGCCTGCCTGTTCAACCAGAACCATAGCTTCCAATAGATCCGGGTATGATGTACCCCTGGCCTGGCGAAGTGTGGCAATATGGTCAATATTGACCCCCAGTTCCAGTTGTGGGACAGTTGGCTGCGTCATGGTCTGATTCTCGTTAAAATTTCAGTAATTTACGCGCTTCAAGGGGCTTTGCAACAAGTAACTGAAATACCTGATCCAGAAAAACCCTAAGCGCTTTCCAGTCTGATTCTTGCATATTTTGAATATCTTGCAAGGTTAAAAGTAAATTACCCTTTATTTTGGGTTTATTAGGCTGTTGAATGGTTGAAATCCGCCTATCGTCTGATTCAAGCAGGCCTTCTCCGGCCACAAAAACATACTCTTTTTCAGATCGGATGGTTTCGGGGTCCAGGCTGATGGGATAGCCCAGATTGGCAAGTAAATATAATTCAAAACGCATCATGATATAGTGGCTGATTGAGGGGTCAGCGAGCTTATGCAGTGTGTATTTATAGGCTGAAAACACATCATGCGATGCAATATGTGGATGCAGCAATGATAGCAGCAGTTCATTCAGGTACAAACCCAGCATCATTTCAGATGCGGGAATATTATGTTTGCCACGCTCATCAACCTCGGTCAGTGTTTGCATGCTGCCTTTGCCCAGCCATTGCAAATGTAAATAACGAAAAGATTGCAAGTTGGCTTTAAGAATTTTACCGCGCTTTTTGGCAGGTCGGGCGATACAGCATATTAAACCGTAATCCTGAGTAAAAATATCAACGATCAGGCTCGTTTCACGAAAGGGGCGATGTTTTAGGATGTAACCAAAGGAATCAAAGCTCACGATTTGAAATAATACCCAGTTCATTTAAATGGCGAGGATTATTTTGCCAGTTCTCCTCTACTTTGACCCATTGCTTAAGCATCACTTTTTTCATCAAAAATTCTTCCAGTGAATGCCGTGCGGATTGGCCAATACGCTTTAGCGTTTCACCCTTTTTACCAATAATAATGCCTTTTTGCTGTTTCCTGTCTGTCCATATGACCGCTTCAATCGTGACCAGTTTATCGGTTTCTTCGAAGCTTTCGATTTCAACAGCCGTCGTGTAAGGCAGTTCTTCGTGAAGGTTACGCACCAGTTGTTCACGGATTAGTTCACCACAAATAAAGCGCACCGATTTATCGGTAATGTGGTCTTTGGGGTAAATAAATTCCGATTTGGGAAGTACCTTAAGCAAAGCATCAATAAGCACATCCGTATTGATTCCTTTGCTGGCTGATAGTGGGATAATTTCAGTAAACTCTCGTTTGCCTGCCATTTCTTGTAGGTAAGGAAACAGTCGTTCTTTTTCTGAAATGCGGTCAACTTTGTTGACCAGTAAAAAAACGGGTTTTTTAAATTGCTTTATACGGCTTAAAACAAACTGGTCTTCATCCGTCCATTTAAGTGCCTCGACGATCATAATGACTGCATCAACGTCTTCCACGGCGGCAACCGCTTCACTGTTCAAGGTTCTGTTCAGCAGGTTTTTGGAGTTAAGGTGAATACCGGGCGTATCGGTAAAAATAATCTGATAGGGTGTTTTATCCGCCCTGGCTGTTTCAGTCACTATGCCACGGATGTTAGTGCGGGTGGTCTGGGGTTTGTTAGCGATGGCTGATAGCTTGTAACCCACAAGGTGGTTTAGCAAGGTTGATTTTCCCACATTTGGCCTGCCTATAATGGAAACGGTGCCACATTGGCTATTTAATGCGGTTTCATTCATGCACGGTTACCCTTGTTTTTGCCTTTTTGAGCGATAAATTTCTGCATCACGATCTCATAAGCATTTTGTGCAGATTGTTGCTCTGCCTTGCGGCGACTACTGGCAACGCCCCTGGTTTCTATATCCAGTGCTTTAATGGTGCATTTAGCGGTAAAAACCTGTTTATGCGCATCGCCTGTGGTGCTGATCAGTTGATAAACCGGTATCGCAAGGTTGCGCGATTGCAAGGCCTCCTGTAGACGGCTTTTGGGATCTTTTAATTCATTTTCAGACGGTAGGTTTTCAAGACGATTCGTGTAAATGGCACGCACAAAGGCTGTCGCTGCATCCATACCATTTCGCAAGTAAACACTGGCAATAATCGCTTCCAGTGTGTCTGACAAGATTGATTTACGGCGAAATCCGCCACTTTTAAGTTCACCTGCGCCGAGGCGTAAAAAATCACCCAGGGATAATTCATTGGCAATTTCAGCAAGTGTGCCTTCATTGACAAGCGATGCCCGCAAGCGCGAAAGATAGCCTTCGCTAGCCTTTGGCATATGTTTATAGAGTGCATTGGTTATGACCAGGCCAAGCACGCTATCGCCAAGAAATTCCATGCGTTCATTATGCTTGCTGCTGGCACTGCGATGGGTTAATGCCTGGACAAATAAATCACTCGCCATGTGATCATGCCCCAATAGTTCAACCAGTTTTTTTTGCAAAAGACTTTCCCTGTTTTCAAATCACCAATAAAAAAGGCTCTGAATCTCAGAGCCCTTTAGCATAACATGTTCATTCCTGATAATTCAGGTAAAAAACAAGTCGGTTATTTTTTTTCTTTAACCTTAAAATCAGGTTCGCCCATCACGACGGAATGCTTAAAGTCGATCAAAAACGACAGGTTTCCAATCCACTTAACAGGCACCTTGTAATGCACGGATAGCATCTGGCGGTTTTTACCCTTTTTCATTTTCTTCAAGGTAAACGGGTTGTCAACGTGTTTTGAACGATTACGGCTATCATAATAAGCCTGTTCAAGACCATAGAGGCTGTTGATATTCAGGTATTTTTCGACTTTGGCGAACACCTGGCGTTTGTTCATCTTTTTGGCATTGGGTTCAGAAGCCAAAACGCGCATGAATTTTTGAACGTTGTAGTGCTCAACATAGTATGGCGCAACTTTTATCACGGCACTTGCCATTAAAATGGCAAAACCTGCAACAATCATCCAGGTGACAAAAGTAGCCCCGCCCTGTTTTTTTGGGTTGATTAACGTAGTGTTTTCTGTTTTATACTGGGATTGCATAATACGCTCTTTTATTATTATTAATTACTGCCAACAAGCTTAACGCAAAAATAGCTTTTTTAATAATTTTTTCAGATAAAGTGTCATTTTACTTCAGTACCAATCCGGCCTGATTGAAAACCGTCCCCGCCATTTAGCCAGTTCCAGTGCATCCAGACTAACGATGCTTTGCCTACCAGGTTGGCTTCAGGTACAAATTTCCAGTAACGACTATCTTTACTGTTATCTCGGTTATCTCCCATCATAAAATAGTGCCCTGGTGGTACAGTCCATTCGCCATAAAGACGGCTCAAGCCTGGGTAGTGTTGTATTTTATGATCTACCAACTGACTGGAATTATTGTTAAGCGGTAATTGTTCTACTAACAACAAATCTTTATTATCCTCATTTTTTTTCGATAACTTAGTACCCTGTGTCAAAGGCGTGGATACGACTTGTTTGCCGTTAATAAACAGCTTTTTATCTTCGGTGTATTTGATGGTATCACCGGGCAAACCAATCAAGCGTTTGATGTAATTAATTTCCGGTTGTGGAGGATAGCGAAATACCACCACATCACCGCGCTGTGGTTCCCCTGTATCCAGTATTTTTGTATGGATAACGGGTAAACGAACACCATAGGCATATTTTTTTACCAGTATGAAATCACCCACTTCGAGCGTTGGGATCATTGAGCCTGACGGGATCCTGAATGGTTCGGCAACAAAGGAGCGCAATACCACAACGAATAACAAAATAGGGAAAAATGATTTGGCATATTCGAGTATCAGTGAAGAGCTGTCTCGTTTGCCACTTAACCAGAATAAAAGAATGATCAGCCCTGATAGCAGGGTTGCACTGACAATCCAGAATTCCCAATTGATATCAACAGTATCCATTATTATTTTTCATCCCTTTTAAGTACGGCTAAAAACGCTTCTTGTGGGATTTCGACATTACCCACCTGTTTCATGCGTTTTTTACCCGCTTTTTGTTTTTCCAGTAATTTACGTTTCCGTGATACATCGCCACCATAACATTTCGCTGTGACATTTTTACGCAGTGCCTTGACGTTGGAGCGGGCAATAATATTGCCACCAATCGCCGCCTGTATCGCCACATCAAACATCTGGCGCTGAATCACTTCCTTCATGCGCTCAACCAGCACCCTGCCCCGGGCTTGTGAAAAATCACGATGCACAATAATGGACAAGGCATCAACTGGCTCGCCGTTGATTAAAATATCCACTTTCACCAATGGGGCTGCTTCAAAGCGATCCAGCTCATAATCAAACGATGCGTAACCACGGCTCACTGATTTTAAGCGGTCGAAAAAATCCAGCACAACTTCACTTAAAGGCAAATCATAGTGGAGTGTTACCTGGTTACCCAGGTATTGCATGTCTTTTTGTACGCCACGTTTTTCCATGCACAATGAAATCACATTGCCTACATATTCCTGTGGCATCATGATGGTGCCACGAATAATGGGTTCACGGATTTCTTCGATATAATTGACCGCAGGCAACTGCGATGGATTATGGATCTTTAGAATGTCGCCTTTGGTTGTAACCACTTCATAAATAACCGAGGGCGCGGTGGTAATTAAATCCAGGTCATATTCACGTTCAAGGCGTTCCTGAATGATTTCCATGTGCAACATACCCAGGAAACCACAACGAAAACCAAAGCCCAGCGCCTGTGACGTTTCTGGTTCATAATGCAAGGAGGCATCATTCAGGCTGAGTTTATCCAGTGCATCGCGCAGGTTTTCATAATCGTCTGAAGCGACTGGGAATAATCCTGAAAATACACGCGGCTGGATTTCCTTGAAGCCTGCAAGTGGTTCGCTTGCCGGGTTTTTAACCGTGGTGAAGGTATCACCTACTTTTGCAGCCTCAATATCCTTGATGCCTGCAATGATATAGCCCACCTCACCCGCGACCAACTCATCCTTTTCGATGCGTTTAGGTGTAAATATGCCAACTGAATCCACCTGGTATTCCTGTTTGGTTGACATCGGCATAACCTTGAGCTTCTTACCGATACGTCCGTCAATCACCCGTACCAATGACACCACCCCCAGGTAATTATCAAACCAGGAATCAATAATCAGTGCTTTAAGTGGCGCATCAGGGTCTCCCTTGGGTGGCGGAATACGTTCCACCAGTTGTTCAAGCAAGTCTTCTATGCCAACACCCGTTTTCGCACTCACATGGATGGCGTCGGTTGCATCAATTCCAATGATTTCTTCAATTTCCTGGGATACACGGTCAACATCAGCTGCGGGCAAATCTATTTTATTGAGTACCGGAACCACTTCCAGGTCAAGGTCAATCGCGGTATAACAATTGGCAACGCTTTGTGCTTCAACACCCTGCGAGGCATCGACAACCAGCAGTGCGCCTTCACAGGCAGAAAG
>CAZPEE010000022.1:0-1750 GCA_964585525.1 uncultured Cocleimonas sp. | reverse complement strand
CTTAAAGCGATTTCATCAAAGAAATGATAGAAAATCACCTCGTTATTGAATAATACAACAGGAACATCTGCGTTATATTTATTCATTAATTGTGGGTCACTATCAATATCTATCTGTTCAATCTCGTAGCCTAATTCTTGCTGGAGCTGAAACAAAGAAGCCACCACCTGTTCACACAGATGGCAGCCTTGGCGATGATACACTAATATACGCGGAGTCATGGATTGTTTTGTAAGTTTTTCCGTATCCTTATTTGGAATCTATGACTTTTTCTTTCGCTTTGGGAGACGGTTTTATATCGCTATCCTGGGCAGGGCTTTTTTTATTGATTTTTAGTGCCAAAAAGCGTGCAGCACCATCCCGTAAAACCAGAACAGCGTAGGACTTTCCGGGCGTTAATGTTTTGCTGAGTTTCTCAAACTGTTTAACATCGTTGATTTTTGTATCGTTAAACATGAGTAAAATATCACCACGTTCGATCCCTGCCTTGCGTGCCGGATTGGTTTTCACCCGTTTAACCAACAATCCACCCTCGACCTCGAAGGATTTTTTTGCGATATCATCCAGTTCTTCCAGCTCCATTCCTAAAACAATATTCTTCTTTTCAATCTTTTTTTCGGGCTTCTTTAATACTTTTTTCTCCGGGTCATCGGTTGGTAGTTCTTTCAGCTTAAGTGTAACAAGCTGGGTGCTACCACCACGGCGCACCTTGATTTCGACCGTTTTATCTGTGGAAGTTGCGCCAACAAGCACGGGTAATGAAGAACTGTTGGGAACTGGCTGACCATCAAATTCGAGGATGATATCACCCTGTTTGAGAATACCGTAGGCGGGACCTTCTTTCATTACCTGTACAATCAAGGCCCCCGTAGGGTTATCAAGTCCAAATGATTGAGCTAATTCACGGGTAACTTCCTGGATATAAACACCCAGCCAGCCACGGGAAACACGACCCTTGTTTTTTAATTGCTCAACCACGCGCTTTGCAACATCGACTGGTATTGCAAAGGAAACACCCATAAAACCACCTGAGCGGCTGTATATTTGAGAATTGATGCCGACCACTTCACCTTTCAGGTTAAACAACGGGCCGCCAGAGTTACCCGGGTTAATGGCAACGTCCGTCTGGATAAAGGGTACATAGTTTTCTGTTGGCAAGCTGCGCCCTTTTGCGCTGACAATCCCTGCTGTCACACTATGGTCAAAGCCAAAAGGCGAGCCAATGGCAACGACCCATTCCCCCACTTTCAGGTCTTTTGAGCTACCCGTGTCCAGGACAGGTAAATGATCCGCATCCACTTTAAGCAGTGCAACATCACTACGTTTGTCGCTACCGACCACTTTGGCAACCAGTTCACGCCGGTCACTCAATTTAACAATAATCTCATCAGCACCATCAATGACATGATAGTTGGTTACCACATAGCCATCAGAAGAAATAATAAAACCGGAACCCAATGAACTGCTGTCGCGTTCCTGG
Source organism: uncultured Cocleimonas sp. (assembly GCA_964585525.1). Classification (GTDB taxonomy): domain Bacteria; phylum Pseudomonadota; class Gammaproteobacteria; order Thiotrichales; family Thiotrichaceae; genus Cocleimonas. Next base: position 270 of record CAZPEE010000022.1, on the reverse strand, counting down.
CCATGAAAACCACCTCCTGGCCTGCGTTCAAAAAAACGGCGCATCAGTTCATCCAGCATCTCATTGCCTGTTTCTGCATCTGGAGTATCACCTGGTGTTAAGCCTGGTATTTTACCATTGTGTTTGGTACTGATATTGACGACTGCCGCACTATGTTCTTCAACCAGTTTGGTAAAATCTGGAAGGTCAAGCGCATGGGCAAGGTTAACTTGACTGAGTAGTGCTAACAATAAAATGATAAATCGTGTTTTTATTTTTTGATTCATGTGT
>CAZPEE010000021.1:5864-17732 GCA_964585525.1 uncultured Cocleimonas sp. | reverse complement strand
CATCAACTTGGAAAAAACAGATGTTTGTGAGAAAGTAGCAACTGTTTCAAAAAAACAGAAAACAGGCTGATGGATAGTTTTTTGTGGGTTTTTCTACAGTCTCGTTATGCCTTTGGAGAAATATGTCAGTTTCATTACAAAAATTAGTACAAAAAGAACATTCTGAAACATCGGAGTATTTGGAAGTAGAAAGAATAGGTACATTACTTCATGAATATTTATGTAAGCCAGATGTATACGCTGAAATTACAGAGGCAAACAGCCCTGGTAAAAGTAGCCATATTGTTCAAAATGTGTTTTTAGATTACGCTGAAGAACTTGGTTTCCATAGTGAAAAAAAAGGACTGTTTGAAAATCATCCTACTACAGGGTTACGGCCTGATTATTTTTTAAAAATAAATGAGTCTGGAATATTGCTGGAAGTAGAAAGAGGAAAAACGATTATGAATAATATGGATTTGCTTGATCTGTGGAAATGCCATATTTGCTCAGAGGCAAATTATTTATTTTTAATGGTTCCAAAACAATTAGCTCATAATAAGAATAGTAGGCCTTACGATACATTTAAGAAAGTAGTGGATAGAATGACACCTTTTTTTAAAAGAGGAGGTTATACAAATGTTCTGGCTTTGTTTGTTTATGGCTACTAAGTTAGTCATAACAATGCAAATGAAACGGAATTTCGGACACCCTACAAATACCGGTACGAAACAGCGATAAGCTGTTGATAAAAGTCGGTTATTTTAATTTTTCCATCGACTCATAATAGCTTTGGTCAGAGATTTTGGTCCATGCACGGGCTTTTTTAAGGTAAGCGGCTTGTGATTCAATAATCTCTTTTGCCAGTGGGTCTTTTTTTGCCATGTCAGCGATTAATTCATCATTGGCTGTTTTCATGGCTTGCAAGACGTCCTGTGGAAAGGTTTTAACCTTGATATTAGGATAGTCGGTTTTCATTTTGGCCCAGTTTTCTGCACTTTCATGGTAGGACTGTGCATACATATCATAGGCGGCTGTGCGCATGGCGACGCGCAGGATTTCTTTTATATCAGGAGGGAATGAATCCCACTTTTTCTTGTTGACCATAAACTGTAGTTCGGAGCCAGGCTCATGCCAGCCGGTGTAGTAGTAGGGTGCGATTTTATGAAAGCCCATGCGTAAATCCAGTGAGGGGCCAACCCATTCGAGTGCATCAATCGTGCCTTTTTCCAGTGCGGTAAATAATTCACCCGCCGGGATATTGGTCGGTTTTGCGCCAACCTTGGCGAGTATTTCACCGGCAAAACCGGGGATGCGCATTTTCAGTCCTTTAAGGTCGTCAATTGATTTGATCTCCTTGCGAAACCAGCCACCCATCTGGTTGCCGGTATTGCCACCGGGGAAGGATACAATATTGTGTGGCGCATAGACTTTTTGCATGAGCTCAAAACCGCCACCGTAATAGAACCAGGCGTATTGTTCCTCAGCCGTCATACCAAAAGGCATGGAGGTGAAGAATAGGGTGTTGGGTACTTTTCCCTTCCAGTAGTAGGAACCGGAATGTCCCATGTCGTATTGGCCTGATTTTACAAAGTCGAAAATACCAAACGGTGCTTTGTGTTTGTTTTTGGAATCAATCCGAATCTTGATGCGGCCATTGGACATGGTTTCGGCCATTTTTGCCATATTGTGGATGGCATCGCCAAAAATTGGGAAGTTAGTCGGCCAGGAATGCGCCAGTTTAAGATGGTAAACCTTATCCGCAGCCGCGGCATGCGTGCTGATCGTGGCAAGGGTAACAAAGATTAGTACGAAAAAAGTCGATTGAAAATGTTTAAACATCATCTTATCCTGAAGTTTAGGGTAGCTCCGACAACTCATCTGCGCCTTCCTTTTCAGGGGGCAGCAAGGCTTCGCGGGTAATACCCATCATGATTAATGAACTACTAGCCACATAAATAGAAGAATAGGTTCCGATAACCACACCAATGATCATCGCCAGGGAGAATCCATGGATGACTTCGCCACCAAACATAAACAGTGCGACTAATACTAACAAGGTTGTCAGTGATGTCATGATGGTACGTGACAATGTTTGGTTGATCGAAATATTGATTGATTCTTCGGCGTTTGCTTTGCGTAGCTTAAGGAAATTTTCCCGTACACGGTCAAAGACCACGATGGTATCGTTGAGTGAATAACCGATAATGGCGAGTATCGCCGCCAGAATAGTCAGGTTGAATTCGATCTGGGTGATGGCAAAAAAGCCTACCGTGATAATCACATCATGGACCAGTGCAATAATTGCACCCACCGAGAAGCGGAATTCAAAACGTAAGGTCACATAAATCAGGATACCAGCCAGTGCCAGTAGCATGGCAACGCCCCCATCATCGCGTAATTCATCACCGATTTGTGGGCCGACAAATTCAACGCGCCGCAAGCTAATGCCAGGGTTGGTTTTTTTCAAAATAGCGAACACCCGGTCACCTGTTTTTGCTTTCTTTACGGCATCATTTTTATCATTGGAATCCTGTTTTTGCTTGTCTTCTTTGGAAGGTGTAATGCGGATTAAAACATCTTTAGCCGTACCAAAATGTTGTACCTGTGCTTCAAACCCTGCATTCGTCAGTGCATTTCGTATCGGTTCAACTTCAGTAGCATCTGGATAGCCAATTTCAATAACCGTGCCACCGGTGAAGTCAACCCCCATATTAAGCCCGCGTGTGATTAAAGCACCAATGGAAAGTAGTATCAGCAGGATTGAAAACGCCATCGCAATCTTGCGTTTACCGGTGAAATTGATATGTGTTGTTTTATATGTTCCCGTAGGCATGATTAAAGCCCCCCTTTCCAGATTGGGTGGATGGAGAGTTTCTCAACTTTCTTACCACCGTAAATCAAATTAATAATGGCACGTGTGCCCATAATGGCTGTAAACATGGAGGATACGATACCAATAGCCAGCGTTGTGGCAAAGCCTTGAATCGGGCCTGTTCCCATGCCGTAGAGTACGATAGCCGCAATCAGCGTGGTGATATTGGCATCGGCGATGGTAGAGAAGGCTTTTTCGTAGCCTGACTGTATCGCTGCCTGGGTGGTTAAACCATTGCGTAATTCTTCCTTGATTCGTTCATAAATCAGCACATTGGCGTCTACCGCCATACCCACGGTTAATACGATACCCGCGATACCCGGTAAGGTAAGCGTAGCCTGGAAAATGGATAAGAACGCAACAATTAAAATCAGGTTCAAGGTCAGCGCAAGGTTGGCAACCAAGCCAAAAACGCGGTAGTAAAGCGCCATAAAGATGAGCACCAGGATAAAGCCAATTATCACCGAGTTGAAACCAGCCTTGATGTTATCTGCGCCAAGGCTGGGACCGACGGTACGCTCTTCCACGATGTAGACGGGTGCGGCCAGTGCACCAGCACGTAAGTCTTCAGCCAAAGCATGTGCTTCCTGGGGTGAGTCCAGCCCGGTTATCTGGAACTTTTTACTCAGTTGATCCTGAATCCGGGCGACGTTAATGACTTCTTTTTTGGTGACACGTTTTTTGTTGACCGTGCCGTCATCGTTTTTACTGGTAACGTACCTATCTTCTATGTAAACCACGGCCATCAGTTTCTGGATGTTGGCACCAGTGATTTTGGCAAACCGTTTGGCACCCTGTGCATCCAGCGTGATATTCACCGAGGGTTGCTGGTTCTGGTCAAATCCGGCACCCGCGTTGGTGATGCGGTCACCACTTAAGATAACCTGACGCTTTAATAAAATCGGGTTGCCATTGCGTTCGAAAAACAGTTTGGAACCAGAAGGAATACGACCACTTTTCTGGGCTAGCAGTGGATCGTGTCCTTCGTCAACCAGGCGGAATTCCAGTGTTGCTGTTCCGCTTAATTTGTCTTTAACGATTGTTGGGTCTTGTACGCCGGGCAATTGCACCACGATGCGTTCCAGCCCCTGTTGCTGGATAATCGGCTCGGTCAGGCCTGTGCTGTTGAGTTTGCGGCGCAGTGTGATAATGTTTTGTTGCAGGATAAACTTTTTGGCATTCTTGATGTTCAGCGGTGTCAGGGTTGCTTTAAGACCGAAACCTTTTTTGGTTTCAACATCGAGAAACTCTATATCACCACGGTACTCGCGTTTTAAGGCAGCACGTGCCTGGTCACGTATTTTGGCATCCTTGAAGGAAATCACCAGATGGTCGCCTTCGCGTTTCACACCTAAATAACGCAGTTTCTTATCACGTAAAAAGCTGCGAAATTCCTCTTTGTGGCGTTCCAGCGCTTTGTCGATAGCGACGCTCATATCCACTTCCATAAGGAAATGTACGCCACCGCGTAAGTCCAGGCCAAGGTTCATGGGCTTTGCATTGGCAGCGCTAAGCCAGGATGGCGTGGTTGGTGCCAGGTTAAGTGCTGTTTTGTAGTCGCTGCCAAGTGCCTTGGTAACGGCTGCCTGTGCAGCGAGCTGGGTTTCCGGGTTATCAAAACGCAGTATCACTTTGCCGTTTTTATCAGGCTCTATTTTTTTTGCCGTGATTGATTTTTCTGCAAGGGATTGTTTAATCTTCGCTAGTGCGTTGCTGTCAACATTGGTGTTTTTGGCAACCGCCGCTATTTGTACAGCCGGTTCTGAAGGGTAAAGGTTAGGTAATGCGTAGATCAACCCTATCAACGTGACTACGATGATAAAGATGTATTTCCACATGGGATATCGGTTCATTTTGTTATCGTCCGAGTGTGTTTTATCTGGAAAAAGGACAAAGGGATTCCAAGCCCTGGAACCTCTTTGCGGTTGTTTGCTTGAATGGTTTAATCAGGCACTTTTCATGGTGCCTTTAGGCAAGACCGTTGTGATGGCGTGTTTTTGTACTTTAATGTTGGCATTATCTGAAATTTTAATTTCAATAAAGTTATCACCAATGTTAACGACTTTTCCCAGGATTCCGCCTGAGGTAACGACTTCATCACCTTTGGATAGCGCTGCAATTAATTCATTATGTTCCTTGGCTTTTTTCTGTTGCGGTCGGATAATCATGAAATACATGATGCCGAAGAAAATGGCGATCATGATAACCAGTTGCAGGCCGCCTCCTTGTGGAGCAGCTTCGCCGGCTGCCATGGCGTCTGAAATAAAAAAGCTCATAGGTTTATCTCCAAAAATAGTGTTTACCTGATCCAAGTTTACGTTCAGGTTTAAGTTAGTGGTTAAACTAATCCTTTTAAAATTGTGGCGTATTATGCCTTACGCGCTATCCCACGGAAAGCTAATTACTTGATCTATCCGATTTTTATGGGTAATTTTCATTAAAACACGATCCAGCCCAATGGCAACGCCTGAACATGGTGGCATACCCGCTTTTATCGCTTCCAGGAAGCGGATATCAACGGGCATTTTTTGCTGTAAAGCACGTTGCTGGTTTTCCTTTTCTAAAATCGCCCTGTTTCGCGTGTAATCCGTTTCCTCCTGATAACCATTACCTAACTCAAGCTGACCTAGGTAAACTTCAAAACGCATCGCAACGACAAGTTGCTGGTCTGTTCGTAAAGCGGCTAAAGCCGCCTGGCTGGCAGGGTAGTCGATAACAAAGTTTAAACGATCCGTTGCAAAGTCTGGTTCAATACAATGTGTTAATAAGGCATCAAGCAAGGTTTGATTGTCTAATTGCCTGGCATCAAGCCCTGAAATATTCGCTTCAACACATGAGACTAAATCAGTGTGTCCTACTGTATGGGGATTCATGCCAAATTTTTCAAGGAATAATTGCTGGTAACTGATAATCAGGCTGTTGTTTTTATCCAGTTTGAATAACAAACATAGCAGTTCATTGACTTCATCAATCAGTTGCCGGTAGTTAAAGCCGGTACGATACCATTCAAGCAGGCTAAACTCCGGGTTATGGTGTTTACCCACTTCGCCGTGTCGCCAAACTTTGCTAATCTGGTAAATGTCACCACTACCTGCCGCGAGCAGGCGTTTCATCGGATATTCTGGTGAGGTATGAAGATAGCGCGCCTGTGACTGGTTTTTGACCTCAAATGATTCAATAAAAGGGTCGGTGTTTGCGCACTGGGATAATGCCGGTGTTTCAACTTCAAGCACATCCCGTGCATCAAAAAACGCCCGAATGGCCTGTAACATTTGGGCGCGTTGTTTGAGTGTGTGGATTGAGGCGCTAGGTTGCCAGTTTTTAGGCACGGGAGATGTATTCACCAGAGCGGGTATCAATCTTGACGACTTCGCCTTCTTCGACAAACAGTGGAACCTTGATTTGTGCACCGGTTTCAACAATCGCGGGTTTGGTTGCACCTTGTGCAGTATCGCCACGTACACCAGGATCACATTCCGTAATTTTCAGTTCGACAAAATTGGGCGGGCTAATACTTAAGGGTGCGCCATTCCAGAGGGTTACGATGTATTTTTCCTGTGGTTTTAGCCAGTGCTTGACATCAGCCACGGCATTTTCATCGGCAGCATGTTGTTCGTAACTTTCTGGTTCCATGAAATGCCAGAATTCACCATCTTCGTAAAGATATTCCATATCCACTTCCATGACATCGGCGGCTTCTACAGATTCGCCTGACTTCCAGGTTTTATCGATGACGCGTCCGGTTTTTAAGTTGCGGATTTTAACGCGGTTAAAGGCTTGTCCCTTGCCGGGTTTTACAAATTCATTTTCGACGATGGTGTATGGGTCTCCATCCATCATGAATTTAAGGCCGCTTTTAAATTCGCTGGTATTGTAGCTCGCCATTGATGGCACTCCTTCTGGTATGATGCTTATTACAAATTATGAATGATGACCTATGATAACCGGATTTACACAAAAACATAAGCCTGAACAGGAATCATCCTGGCAAAGTGAAATGATGGATGCCTTTCGAGATGTTGAAACCTTGCTGGATTACCTGGAACTTGATGGTGCTGGTCGTCAACAGGTTTTGTCGTTGCCTGGTGATTTTAAGTTATTAGCGCCCAAACCATATGTTGATAAAATCAAAAAAGGTGATTGGGATGATCCTTTACTAAAACAGATTTTACCCCTGGATATTGAGCTGCAACAGTTTGAAGGTTTTACGATGGATCCGGTTGGTGATGCAAACGCTAGTATTGCCACAGGTGTATTGCAAAAATACCAGGGTAGGGTATTGCTGATTACCACAGGCGCTTGCGCGGTGCATTGCCGTTATTGCTTTAGGCGGCACTTCCCTTATGCTGAGTCGATGGCTGATAAAAGGCACTGGCAGGATACGCTCAGGCAAATCAAAAAAGATCGTTCTGTACACGAGGTCATCTTAAGTGGCGGTGACCCATTCATGTTGCCGGATGAGCGTTTGGCTTCCATGTGTCATGATTTGGCTGCAATCCCGCATATCAAGACATTGCGCTTTCATACCCGCCTTCCAGTGATATTACCCAGACGCATTAATGATGCGTTTTTTTCATGGCTGGACCAGCTCAATGTGCGTAAAGTGGTGGTGGTTCATGCCAATCATGCGAATGAAATAGATGAGCAAACGGGAGCGGTACTCAAGCGTTTGGCCGCACATCAGGTAACAGTGTTAAATCAATCGGTATTGTTAAAAGGGGTTAACGATAATGCACGGGCTTTGCTTGAGTTAAGCCAACGCTTATTTGAGTTTGGGGTGCTACCTTATTATTTACATGTGCTGGATAAAGTACAGGGCGCAGCGCATTTTGATGTTGATGAAAAACGTGCGATGGCGTTGTTAAGGTCCTTAAAACAGTCGTTACCAGGTTATCTTGTGCCTAAATTGGTTAAAGAAGTTTCCGGCGAACGGTCTAAGCTGTCTCTCGAATAAATGGAATAAAAGTGTTATAATCTCCCGGTAAATATAAATAATAATAACAAGGGTTGTATCATGAGTCCTATCTCCATGTTTCAGAAAAAGAATAAAAAAGCGAAAAAAATCTCATCGGCAAAGGCTGCACAAACACACTTACGTTCCGCTGCGAAGGCATCCAAATGGGTAGAAACATTACCACTTACCGATATTGGTGAGACTACACGTCAACTTTATATCGGCCTGGTTGGTTTGAATAAAGAGCCTGTCGCACCGCAAACACGGATTGAAGTGACCGAGATATTATTACCCTATATAAAAATGTCTCTGGAAAACCTGGGGCGTCATTTTCAGAACCGTTCATTTCCCCTGCCTGAAAGAAGCCAGAAAATATTTGATTTAAAACAGTCCATTCTGATGGAGCTTGCGGGTTCATACCAACTGGCCGCACTGGAGATGATCACCAAAGGCACAATGAGCAAAAAGAAAGTATTGCTTGCCATTGGCCGGGCGATGAAATATATGAGCCTGGTATTGATGAATGGTTATGAAGTCTATGTGAAACAGCAAAAAAACATCTGGCACGATATTCATCACCTGTACCTGATTGCCTGTGAAAATAAGCTGGAAAACAAAGAAATACCTGATAATGGTGATGGTGAGAACAAAACCATCGAAGAATATTATAAACTGATTAATATGGTGGCTTTATCGGGTCCAAATGGTTTACACCAGGGTGAAGTTAAGCGCGTAGAAAAGTTTTTTGAGCAGTTTATTCAGCAAATTGATATTTTACCGGATGCTGGCCGGGTCAATAGCAAATACGCACATATTGCCTTGTTGAACACGGATGAACCTGCTGCGCTTATGCCGGTAGCTGACATGGTTAATTCGCCAACAAGCCGGCTATTTGATTTAACGCCTGCCATCCATGCGCTGGATGATTTTGTCAGCCTGAGTGAAGAGACTGAATTAGGCTTGCACCCTAAATTACCCATGTTGACACACAGCCTGGCAAAACGCCTGGTCTACGCACTTACCACGATTCGCAATCGGCGTTTTAAGCGTTTTCCCCGTGATGAGAACGCGACACTTGTGATTCGAATGAACGATGTCATTGAAATTCTACGGGGCACACAAACGGATTCATTTGCCGATCAAATCAACCAAGATGTAGAAGATGACAATATTTATACTGAATTAAGCGCCACAGATGATATTGAAAGTCCCTGGTCAGCGGTTGATATAGATGCACTGGATGAAGATAATGATGTGCAGTTACACGTTTGGCATATTGATAACAGTAGTACCAGTGGTTATGGTTTAAGCCAGGTTTCCAATTCTGCAAGCACTGCACGCGTGGGTGAAATGGTTGCCATTAAAGATCCTAAAGATAATCAGGATCATTGGCAAATCGCGGTTATCCGCTGGATGGACCATATCAATAAAAAAGGCCTTTGCATGGGGCTGGAAATTCTTTCCCAGCAAGGTATGACAGTCATTGCAGAGGAAGTAAGCAATCGTGAATTGACACAAACTTTTCCTGTTGAAGGTTTGTATTTACCCGAGATTGATGGTGCAAGAGACCATGCGAATATCGTTTTTCCTGCCTACATATTCCGTACAGACGATATTGTCACAATCAACCTGGCTTCCAGAGAGGAAAAAATTAAAATTACCATGGTGGATGATACCCTGGGTTCATTTGCCTATTGTGATTTTGAGACCGTAGAATCAAGTGAAAAACCCAAGGATGAAATTGAAGTATTTGAAGATGTTTGGGAGTTTTTATAAACCACTCGAATCCACATATATCTAAATAATCCAAAAAAAGAGAGCTTTGCAACAAAAGCTCTTTTTTTTGCATAAATTTTTGATTTTGTTCCATATATCACCTTTACTCATACACTAGTCAGGTTTAAAGCAGTAACTGTTGCTTTAATTGCCTATGATCCTAGTACACTGACCACGTTAAATTGATGGACTCAGCGTTTCTGTGGTGCTTCGCATCAAGGCGCAGTGTGAAGGCAATGGCAGCGTCCTTGTCAAGCACTGCAACGCCGAGGCGGAGCATCACAGAAGCGCCCGCAGGGTTGATTTGTAAGCCTCCATGGCGTTGTTGCACTTCTTGTGAAGGCAATAAGCATTCCCTGCGAAGCGCGCCTAACCATGAAGGCTTACAAACCAACTGAGCCCGTCAATTAAATCTAGTCTACTGGTCAATAAACGGAAATGGCTTGGTATGAGTAAAACAGAGTTACAGTGCTTAATGGTGGGCAAAGCTTTTAAGGATTATCCTGGCTTGTCTGATATGTTGCGCCAACTGGATGTTGGACATATTGGACTGAAAGAGATAAACGCTAACCAGGCATCAATAAAACAGGCGCTAAAACGACTTCAGGGAGCAACGCTGGTTTTTGTTCCTGCGCAATTGCTTACCAATCGGCTTAACAATCATGCATCGCCTGTCATCACCCTGCAGCTTCTTGCCGATTTAATCTGGCAGCATGCATCAGATGCAATCATTGTCGTGCTTGATGACAAGCTAAATGGCGTAGACAAAACGATTAGACATGTGAGTAGTGTAAACCGTGTCAATAACGTACAGATCAGCCATTTATATGTTGCCAATAATCCTGCTGGCCATAAAAAAGCAAACGATAATATTACCCAGGCGGCTAGGGAAACACGTTTACGTTTAGAGTTTTTACTGCATATGGCTTTGCTGAAGAATGATTTCAGGCAGTGTAAACGCTTGCTGGGGCTATCAGAAAAACGCTGCCAATGGCTGGTTGATTCCAGCATCGTGCCTATCGCCTTTATTTCCAGGGATATACATCTTTATGCCAATTCAGCCTATCTGGATTTATTTGCCATTGAATCGGAACAGCGTTTACGCTCAATAGCCGTCAAAGAATTAATTGATGAAAAAGAACAGGGTGTTTTTGACAGCTTTGTTCAGAGCCATCTTCGCCACCAGCAACAGGGTTCCCATGATAAGCAAAGCTTGTTTTTGCACATGAAAGACAGGCATGGAAACATGATTAAATGCAACATCCGCTTGACACCATCGGTTTTTCAGGGGAAACGGTGCATACAGTTGTGGGTTCATGCGCTTGATGGAAAGCATGAGAAGCAAAGTGACATTGCTAAAATCTGGAATCAGGATAATCGCGGGCAATTAACCGCCACATCTTCTGCAACAACAGGCGAAACTATGTCAACTGATAGTCAAAATAGTCTTTTTAACAAACCAGCTGATAAACAGCAAGCTGTACAGACTGGCGCGGTGCGGCCTGGATTAATTTTAAAAGAAATAATCAAACGCAAAGAAGCACAGATTTACACCCAAAAACTGCTTAAACTAAACCCGGTAAACATGCACGGACATGATAAACACTCAGGCAGTCAACTGGATTATTATTTGATTTCACTGCAAGTTCCCTTTGCACAACGTCGTGCTGTTGATGAATTATTAACCAGAGTTTCACATGAAAATATTGATTCACTACGTTCCTTATTTTGGGATAAAGTAAAAATTATGCGCTTGTTGCAAATTCTTTCCAAAAAGAAAAACCACAAGCTAAGGTTGCTAGTGCGTGTGAGTGAAGCATCAATCCGCTATACCAGTCAGATAGTATGGTTGCAGAAAGGTTTAAAAAAACTGGGATTAAAATCTTCCATGATTACATTTCTGCTGCCATCACGCCTTGATGAAGCTGGACAAAGGGCCTGTGTCAGTTTTATAGAAAGGATAAAACCGTATGGTTGTGAGTTTGCACTGGATGATTTTTATGTTAACCCTGGGTCATTGGTATTATTAAAACATGCCCGGCCTGAGGCTTTGCGATTCTCATTGCCCTGGGTGCAACACATTGAAGGTAATGAACAGAGGGAAATAGCGCTGAGCCGATTAATCCGGCAACTGGAAGCAAGAGGCATAAAAACTATCATGCCCTGTAACTTTAGCCAGGCCATGAAGCGATTATTTTTGTTATCAGGAGCCTCCTTTTGTCAGGAAAAAAGATCAAAAAGTGTGTAAAAATTGTACAATGATGCCTCTGGGGTTTGTATAATC
>CAZPEE010000021.1:3328-5764 GCA_964585525.1 uncultured Cocleimonas sp. | reverse complement strand
ATAAAACAGTGACTTATAAAAAATCAGACAACACCATGAAAGGTCTTACACTCTATGTGTTTACGGCCGATACGTCTGTTTTGTCCTGGCAGTTTGATATGATTGAGAGGATGACCAAGGTGCTTGGTATCAATCAGGTTTACTGGCACAAAATGCCTGGTCACTCAATGGTTACCCCCGCTTTATTATTATCGGCGATATTCAGCCTGGATGGCTTACTTGCCCGATGTCAGTTAACTACCCTTGGTAAACAGCGGCTGGATAAATTGTCCATAAAAACAACAGAGCTGGGTAAACATGACTTCATGTCAAAAATGTCCGGTACTGATATTGAAACCGCTGTAGCGATTAATTTGACTGAAAATAAACTGGATAACAAGATTCTGGCACAAACCAAATTACCCGTTTTTTCAGTTTTTATTGGCGATAACCCCAAAACAGTTTCAGCATTAACCGGGCTTGTAGAGTTTATTGCGGGCAAAAAATCTATTTCAACGGGGATACAGATAGAGCAGCCTTCTGCTAATAATGTAACCCTGTTTGCATCTACGACCAGCATCGAACCACCTTCTGTATGCCGCACACTTGAAACATGCCTGCAAAAGACTTCAGTATTTATGGCAAGGACGGTATCACAGTATCTTGCCGAGCAGAAAAATCATGCCGATAGGCTTGTTTATGATAATCAACTATCAGGGATACCCGTTATTCAAAAACTGACATTATCGCAATGTTTAAGTTTGTCGATAAAGTTTTCATCCAGGATTTTGAAAAGGGTTTATGATAAATTCAACGTCGATGAGCAATGGATTATTTTGCTAGGCAAAAATAATGAATCTGGCCAGGCTAACCAGCAGTTAGCTTCATTTAGCAAAATCATACCGCCTGAAGATGAATTCTGGGCAGATCCTTTTTTGATCGAAAAGGATGGCAGGCACTATCTGTTTATGGAAGTTTTCCCCTTTGCACGGGACCTGGGGCATCTAAGCTGCATGGAAATCAAATCAGATGGTAGCCATACAGAACCCGTAAAAATTCTGGAAAAGCCCTATCATTTATCCTATCCCAATGTGTTTCAATATGAAAACCGCTACTATATGATTCCTGAAACAGGTGATCATCAGACGGTTGAATTATATGAAGCAACCCGCTTTCCCTATGAATGGTCGTTTAAACATAATCTGCTTGAGAACATCCGTGCCTATGATTCCAGCCTTATTTTTCATGAAGGGTTATGGTGGCTTTTTGCCAGTGTCGCCGTGACAGAGGCTTGCCCAACAACAGAAGAATTGTATCTGTTTTATGCGGATTCGCCTTTGAGTACCAACTGGACAGCACATCCACAAAACCCGGTGGTATCCGATGCTGCCAGTGCGCGCCCGGCAGGAAAACTGTATCGGCAGGGAGATCAGCTAATCCGCCCATCGCAGGATTGTGCTGGTTCTTATGGTGCGGGTATCAACCTTTGTGAAGTACAGCTACTAAACAAAAAAGAATACAGTGAAACGATTCTAAATACGCTGACTGCCGATTGGGATAAAACGCTCGGTGGGGTGCACACATTTAACTTTGATTCAAAATATACGGTTAGTGATGCCATTCTTACCAATAAATCCAAAGGCGCACGATCATGAGCCTGAGGATTGAGTGTATCAAAACGAATCAGGGTTTTGCCAACCTGAAAAAGGATTGGGACCATCTGGTAGATAGCCGTGATGATTGTCCACTGTTTTCAAGTTTCGACTGGATGGACACCTGGTGGCAAGTGTTTAAAAACCAGTACAAGCGGCAGCTTTATATTTTATGTGCCTATGATGAAAGTTCTCTGGTAGGCATTGCACCCCTGCATATTGTGACAGGGCACCCGCATTATTTTATCATGGGTAAAACACTCCAGTTTATAGGTAATGGTGAATCGGATAAAGATTCAATCATCAGCCAGTATAATGACCTGATTATACAAGAAGGACGTGAAATAGAAGTTTGTGAAGCGATTTCAGAATATCTGCATATTAACAAACAGGATTGGGATATTGCCGATTTCCCCTTTATTTTAAAAGATGCGCTGATTCATTGTTGTTTTGCCAATAACCATGACTGGCTCTATGGTGATAAACGTATCCATGGTTATCGTTACACCATCCCCAAAGTGAACAACCTGGAAGACTATACCGGGCTATTAAAAAAACGCTGGGCAAAAATGTTCCGCAAGAAGAACCGTTTGCTGGAACGTGATGGTGACGTATCCATAAAAACGACCGAGTCAAAAGAATCGGTTGATGCTGCACTGGAATTACTGGCGCGAATGCATCGTGAACGCTGGCGTGAACGGACAGACCAAGTCATCTTTGATTCAGAGCGTTTTTATCGTTTTCATGCTGATATTTTAAAGAAACTGGTGCCGCAAGGAAAAGCATTTATCAAGACACTCTATCT
>CAZPEE010000021.1:0-3228 GCA_964585525.1 uncultured Cocleimonas sp. | reverse complement strand
TTATCTGGTTCAGACGCTTAAAGAAACTCAAACAACTGTATGAAAAACTGTGTGAAGCAATGAAGTTTTCAGGCAACAATAACCAGCCTGGATAGTACAGGTTATTCCAATAAAAACATTCAGGCAAGGCACATCAATCGTTACAAAATATTTTAAAATAAAGAAAAATAACATGAATAAACAACTACATATAGCACACGTTATTGAACCCATGGAACATGGTGTATTTATCTGGGTGGTCGATATGGCAAACCGTCTGGTTGACGATGGCTATCGTGTTACGGTATTGCATTCCATCCGCAAAGAAACCCCCGAGAATTGGCGTGAGCTATTTGATGACAGGGTAGCGCTGGTCCATGTGCAAATGACACGCTCCATATCACTGCTTCAGGATAGCAAAGCACTGATTAAACTCACCAGGGAACTGCATCGCCTGAAACCGGATATTATCCATACGCATTCATCAAAAGGTGGCTTTTTGGCGCGTGTTTCCGGTTTTTTGTTACGCCAGAACAAACGCCTGCTATACACTTCTCACGCGATACATTATCCGCTGATACAACAACCTGTAAAACGTGCAATTTACAAAGTACTCGAGCATGTGGGTTACTGGCTGGGTGGAACCATTGTAGCCTGTGGCAAAGAAGAATATGACATTATTCTCAAAGAAATAACCTATGGTAATAAAAAGCGCCTGATCCGTATCAGCAATGGCATTGATCTTAAACAGATAAGCCCAAAAGACTATTCAGTTCGCAATGACAAAGTGATTGCTGGTGTCGTGGGCCGGATTTCTGAACAAAAGGCGCCGTGGGTATTTGCCAATATTGCGCGTGATGTGCTGGCTCGCCGGGATGATGTGGAATTTATCTGGATCGGTGGTGGCGAGGATGAAGATGTCAACATGTTGCAGGAAGCAGGTGTTAGCGTAACCGGCATGCTGGACCGGGATGAGGTACTACAACGCCTTGGTAGCCTGGATATTTTCCTGCAAACCTCTGCTTATGAAGGTTTATCACTGGCGCTACTGGAGGCACAGGCAGCGGGTATTCCTGCGGTTGTTACCAAAATCCCCGGCAATGATGAAGTGGTACAGCACGGCTTGACAGGGTTTGTTGGCGAAACAGAAAAAGAGCTGACACCACATCTCGAAGCACTTATCGACTCGGCAGAAGAACGCCAGCAAATGGGTGAACAGGCAAAACAGTATACTGAAACGCATTTTTCTCTGCCAGCAATGGCTGAGCAGTACAAAGTCAAATATCAGGAAATTGCTGATTCTCTGGCATGATATTGAACTCCAGCGCATAATGAATGTCTGCAAGTGAAACATATAAAAAATTAAACACTTCATTCTATCAATTGGGGAATCATGATGAATTTATTTGCTTTACCGGGCTTGGTAAGGCTGCTGGTTTGTATGTGGCTATTTTGCACATTTCCTGTGTTAAATGCTGCGCCTGCTAATGCGCCACAAGGTATCAATACCAACGAGGTCATGGAAAATGATGCCAGCGTACCCTTTGTCGATATTTTTAAAATGTCGATGCCATTTGAAGAAGCCCGTCCCTGGTTAACCAAGGGTCAAATCCGTTATGATAAAAATGGCTGGCCAGTGTCCATCTCACGTGGCGGGCAAGCAGGTACACGTTTCTTAAATGATTTACCGGCAGGGACCTTGCCGGATGGTGAATACACCGTTTTATATGAAGGTAATGGCAAACTGACATACGGACATGATGCACGGCTTGTCAGCCATTCTGTGGGCAAGGATATTATTTCAATAGATGCAGGGGAAGATAAAACGCTACGTGCCATTTTGACCATCACCGAGACGGACGCCAGCAACCCATTGCGCAATATCCGCATTTTGCAACCCGGCGGAATTTGCAATGATAACCCCTTTCAACGGGTTAATAGCGAAAAGCAGTGTGCGCCGGGGCAATACCGTGCCTTTGCCGAAAATTACGCAAGCATCCTGTTTAATCCGGATTATCTGGATTATATGAAGGATTTCAAAGTTATCCGTTTTATGAATATGTCGGGCATCACCCGCAACCCGGTCAGCCAGTGGGCTAAACGCAATACGCCTGAAAAACAAACCTGGGGTGGCAAGACCGCAGAGCGGGGCGCACCACTGGAAATCATGGTGGCGCTGGCTAACCGCCTCGGTGCCGATCCCTGGTTTTGCCTGCCGCACAATGCCAGTGATGATTATATCCGGCGCTATGCACGCTATGTAAAGCAGCATCTTGACCCAAAGCTAAAGGTCTATATTGAATACACCAATGAAGCCTGGAATGGCATTTTTACCCAGAGTGCCTATGTTAAAAAGAAGGGATTGGCGATGCATCTGGATAAGGACAAAAACAAGGCAGGCTACAAGTATTACTCCATGCGCAGTGTGCAGATGTTTGATATCTGGGAACAGTCTTTTGGCGGTACGCAGCAACTGGTTCGTGTGATGGGTGCATGGACACCCTATGCACGCCTCACGGATATGCTGCTGTCCTACCGGGATGCCTACAAAAAAACGGATGTGCTGGCGATTGCACCTTATTTTTATCCTAAATTAAGTAGCGCCCGGCGAGCCAGGTCAGTGAGTGATATGTTCAAGTTGCTCTATGATAAGGAAGAAGCCTATTCTATTCCCAATCTGATTAAATTGATTGAAGCACAGGCAAAAAAAGCGCAACAATACGGCGTGCAACTGGTGGCGTATGAGGGCGGGCAACATCTGGTGGACTGGGAAAACCGTAATATCAAACAAAACCCCACCAGGCTGTTTATAGAAGCAAATAAAAGCAGGCAAATGAGCAGAGCTTACCTGGATTTGCTTAATGGCTGGAAAAAGGCGGGCGGAACGCTGTTTGTGCATTTCTCGGCACCGCGAACACCTGGCTGGTACGGTAGCTGGGGCACACGGGAATATGTAACCCAGCCAGATCACCTTGCCCCGAAACACCAAAGCATACTGTCATTTAACCGGGCCAACCCGTGCTGGTGGGATTCCTGCACACAAGTCACAATTGCCCATTTACCCAAACCGTCAGAAAATCCGGGAAAAGGTGTTTTTGCCCTGGTCAGTGGCTCAGCGGCGCATGCAAAAAATACGCTGGTTGACAGGGCCTTGCAGATCAAAAATGCCGTGTTAAAACAACGAAAACTAGCGATCAAACGACTTGAAACCGCCACCAAGCGGGAAATGATACGCCGTGAAGAAGCAGC
>CAZPEE010000020.1:9748-17822 GCA_964585525.1 uncultured Cocleimonas sp. | reverse complement strand
TTCAAAAAACAATCAAAACCGGGGCTATCAATATGTGGTTTAAAAACCTCTTTCTATTTACATTCGAAAAACCATTTACACTCACACCAGAAGCGCTTCATGAAGCACTCTCAACAAAACCTTTTTCACCGTGTTCTGCAAACCAGCGGGAAAGCCTGGGCTGGTCATCTCCCTTTGGCAGAAAACATGAATCACTGGTACATGCTGCAAACCAATTTATTCTTCTCAGCATGTCCCGGCAAGAACGGCTATTACCAGCAGCTGTTATCAAGGAAACGCTTGAAGAACAGGTTGCTGATATAGAAGTGCGTGAAGATCGCCGCGTAAGCGCAAAAGAAAAAAAAGAACTGCGTGAAAATATTGAACACGAATTATTACCCAAAGCATTTACCCGTACCAGCAAGATTGATGCCTGGATTGACCCCCGTGGTGGCTGGCTGGTGATTAATACACCCTCAACGCCACGCGCTGAAGATTTCACCAAATTATTACGCAAAACGCTGGGTTCACTGCCCGTTAGCCTGGTTGATACAGAGATTGTGCCCGCAACTGCCATGACACAATGGTTAGGCAACAATACCGTGCCTGCACCCTTTACACTAGGCTACGAATGTGAGCTTAAAAGCCTTAGCGAAGACAAATCCGTTGCCGCTTACAGGCAACAAGATTTACAAGCAGAAGAAGTGCAAAATAGCCTCCACTCCGGAAAATATGCTGCCAAACTGGCTCTCGAATGGGATGAAAAAATCAGTTTTGTATTAACCGAAGAACTGCAAATCAAGAAACTCAAATTTCTCGATGTTCTGGAAGAACAGTTGCAGGACAACGACCCTCAAACCCATGAAGAACACATTGATATTGAATTTACACTGATGACGGGTGAAGTATCACGGATGCTCAATGACCTTTTTAAACGTTTGAGCTAAGCGCCAGGAAAGTCGGGAAAGAGAAATACTTCCCGGCTTTGTCACTTATTGTTTAACCCCCTCAAGCGCAATCATCAATTCCAGTTCTGCAGAAGCCGGGCCAAGGTCTTTTTTGATCCCATAGTCTTTCAGCTTAAGTCGAGTCGACCCTTCAAAACCACGACGATAACCACCCCAGGGGTCTTTGCCCGCCCCGACTTCAGACACATCAAGCACCACATCGTTGGTGACACCATGCAGTGTTAATTTACCTTTCAGTGTCGCTTTTCCATCCTTGCCTTTAACAAAGGCCGTACTGACAAAAGTCGCCTGTGGAAATTTCTTAACATCCAGAAAGTCTTCGCTACGCAAGTGTTTATCACGCTCGGCATGGTTTGAATCAACGCTAGCAGTTTTAACGACTACCTTAACTTTTGAAGCTGCCGTATCATTTTCGTTATAACTGAACGTGCCAGAGAAATCATTAAAGCGTCCCCATAACCAACTATAGCCCAGATGTGAAATTTTAAATTGGATAGCAGCATGCATACCCTTGGTGTCAATAACATAATCATCAGCATAAGCTGTTGTGGTAAGCGTTGTCATTGCTAGTGATGCCATCAATAGCGCTGTTAAAGATAATGTACCCAGTATTTTGGCTAAGCGTTTAGCAACTGGTTCATTTGTATGTTCTAATCTATTCATTGCTTGTTTCCTTTGTGGTTATTGAAAGTGATTGCAGATCGTGGTTGGTGGAAAAACTAACACCCAAGCATTCTTTTCAACGTTTTATCCTTATCAATAAAATGGTGTTTTACTGCGGCAGCAGCATGTAATAACACCAGCGCGGCCAGGACATAAGCCAGCATTTCATGTGCAGAACCAAATAAATCCGCGGTGCTTTCTTCAACGTCGCCTATGATGGCGGGTACTTCAAAGCCGTTGAAAAAATCAATACTTTTGCCTTTACTGGTTGAAATCAGATAACCAGCGACACCTATCAGTGCAATTAGCACGTAAAAAACCTGTTGTAATAAATGCGCAATGAAAATCTCCCAGGTTTTATGGGTTTCAAGTGGTTCAGGCGCTGTATTCAATAATTTCCAGACAAAACGGACAATAAGTAAAAACACCGTCAGTAAACCCAGGCTTTTATGCCACCATGGCAGCCGGTGATACAACGGGTCGTAATAATCCAGGCTTGTCATGTATAAACCCATCACAAACAAACTAATCAGTAGCACCGCCATTAGCCAATGTAGCGTGATACTCACCAGCCCAAAGCATTGCCGTGTATTTTTCAGCATAATTATTTCCTTTGGGGATTTAGGTGATAGTGACCAGTTTATTCATAAGATAGCTTGTTGAATCAAAATACTTAAAAAAAGTATAGACGAAGAAAATACTTGGATTTGAATAAATAAGCCGCTTATTTTAATACCGTTTTCATTAATTAAGGAACCCCTAATCAGCCTTAGGCATGCTTTTCCAGCCAGCCTGGGATCTGTTCGGCCTTATCAACAAAACCTACCGGGTCTTGTTTTAATAAGCGGATCAGGCCGTGTACACCATAACTTACTGCCAATGAGTCCACTTTTGCATTCTGCGCCATTTGCAGGTCATATTCGCTATCACCAATCATCAAAGCCTGTTGTGGCTCTAGATTGTGATCGACCAGTATTTCTTCCAGCATTTGCGGATGTGGTTTAGAGCGGGTTTCATCGGCGCAACGTGTTATTGGGAACATCTCATGTAAATTGGTTTCCTGTAAACCCTTATCCAGCCCCCGGCGGGATTTACCCGTTGCAACGGCCAGGTTATAGCCCTGTTCACGCAACCCCGCGAGCATCTCCGGCACACCAGGGAAAAGCGGGCTGGGGGTTTTATCCTTATACAGGTAAAACTCACGATAGGTTTGCGCCATATTGACGACACGTTTGCCATCCATCAGTGGGTACAGGGAAATAATGGCTTCTTCCAGCCCCAGGCCAATAATATTACTGATTTGTTCATTGCTGCGTGGTTCTTCCTGCAACGCCTGAATCGCGGATTGCATACAGTTAACAATCTGTGCTTTGGAATCCATCAGGGTGCCATCCCAGTCAAAAACCAGTAGGGAATATTTACTCATGTTTCTTTACGCCTTCTTCTTTAATACCTTCTATAACCGAGTGCAAATCATCCGCCAGTGGAATACGACATTGATAGTCTTTGCCATTGCTGGCTAAATAAAACCTTATAAAGTATGCGTGCAAAAACAGGCGTTTCAAACCCAGTTTCTTTTTTATTTCCCGGTTGCTGGTAAAATCACCATATTGGCTATCACCCAAAACAGGTAGCCCCATATCCGCCAACTGGGCACGAATCTGGTGCATGCGTCCAGTGACCAGCTCAACCTTGAGCAAGGTATAGTCTGATCCTTCAAAGTTATAATAATCAATAGGTGAGAAAAAACTTTCTGCCGTTTTTCCATCATTTGAGTCATTATTGCTACTTAAAACTTTAACTTTCTGTTTTTCACCACGCTGTTTTTTTAGCTGATTTTTTATCTGCTTTCGACCACCCTGCCAGCGGCCTTTCACCAGAGTTTGGTACTGCTTATCAATGCCTTTATCTTTTACAGCAGTTTGCATCATTTGGTGCAACGCTAACAAGGTTGGCCGATTTTTCGCCAGCATCACGATACCGCTGGTTTCTTTATCCAGCCGATGTACCAATTCGACAAAAGGTAATCCCGGACGCAACTGGCGAAAACTTTCAATCAGGCCATAACGCACACCTGTTCCACCATGCACAGCCAGGCCGGAAGGTTTATTGACCAGAATCAGATCATCATCCTCCAGCAAGATAGCTTTCTCAATCATATCCAGGATTGATTTTGGTACTTTTTCAGATTCGGCTTTTTCTGTTAAATACACCGGGGGAATGCGCACCACCTCTCCTACGGATAATTTACGCAGTGGTTTCACCCGCTTTTTATCAACACGTACTTCCCCTTTGCGCAAAATCCGGTAAACATAGGAGCGTGGCACATTTTTTAATTCACGCATTAAAAAATTATCAACCCGCTGGCCTGCCTGCCCTTGATCCACTGTGACAAACCTGACTGCCTGTTTCTTACCCAAATTTTTTGCTTGTTCCATAGCTTAAAGTGTACACGTCTATCCAAATAGTTGTTGTGTAAATTCGTGTTAAAATGTTATTATTGAAAATTGATTAAATACTATTTTTTTAATCAAACATTGAATTTTATTCAAGTTTTTCAAATATCAGTGTTCATGCAATGAACCGGTACTAACTTGAATTGATAAACACGATTCATCTGGTCGAAAAGACAAACAGGTGATTTTAAAAGGAAGCAGTTCCTTTGCTATAAAGTAAATGTGGGTTTAACTCTGTTTAATCATAAAGGATGCCTGACAACCATCTTAAAAACCCACCGTAAGATAAAGAAGAATTTTAAACATTGTTTGAACGACAAAACAAACACGTTTACACATAAGAATAAAAGGTGTTTTTTAAGCATGTTTATTGTTTATAAAAACTACCTGCATTTAAATCCAGCATTATATTTTGCTGCGCTGAACACGTTCTAGCGGGTTTATTTATTAACAAATATTTGAATACTCATCATATTCCGATCGTTTCGATAAATAAAAACTATTAGAACCATGATAAGATGATGAACTGTAACGAGAATTCGGGCAATTCTATTCTTGCAAAGCAATACTGAATTAATTAACTGTTTAACACACAATGTTGTTGGCAGATGGTTAAATCGCGAAAAAAAACACAAAAGCATTTGTTTGTGATCAGTATTGATGCGGATTGATTTATGTGACCGGGATAACTGAAAGAAGTGCGGCTAAAAGCATTTCAGACTATCCGCGGTGGATAATAGCGCATATTCCTCGCGCCAGCGTTTCTTTATCCGACACCTGCAAAGTGAACTGTACCCAGGTCTGGTTTTGAAAAAACCAAAACAGCCCGGGATAAACATACAGGACACAATCCATGAAAAGAATACTCATTAATGCGACACAACCAGAAGAAATCCGTGTTGCAATGGTCGACGGGCAATACCTTTACGACCTGGACATCGAACACCCTTTCCGCGCACAGAAAAAAGCCAATATTTACAAAGGCATTATAACGCGCATCGAACCGAGTTTAGAAGCTGCCTTCGTCAACTATGGTGCTGACCGCCACGGTTTCCTGCCCTTCAAGGAAATCTCCCGCGAATACTGGAACGACAAACGTAAAAATAAAGACGGCCGTCCATCCATTAAAGATGTGATGAAAGAAGGCCAGGAATTACTGGTTCAAGTCGATAAAGAAGAGCGTGGCAACAAAGGTGCAGCCCTTACCACCCAAATCAGCCTGGCAGGACGTTATCTGGTTCTTATGCCAAATAACCCCCGCGCTGGTGGCGTATCACGCCGTATCGAAGGCGAAGACCGCCACAAGATTCGCGAAATACTTGATCAACTTGATATTGAAGATGGCATGGGCGCTATCGTGCGTACCGCTGGTGTAGGCCGCGAGCTGGAAGAACTTAGCTGGGATATGGATTACCTGAAAACACTTTGGGAAGCCATTACCACAGCCTATAAATCGCACCCTGCCCCGGTGCTTTTATACCAGGAAAGCAATGTCATTATCCGTACCCTGCGTGACTATTTCCGCAAGGATGTTGGTGAAATCCTTATTGATAATGATCGCGTTTATCAGCAGGCACATGATTTTATCAATGCGGTCATGCCACATAACCTCAAAAAATTAAAACAGTACACAGACGATGTGCCTCTATTTAGCCGCTACCAGGTCGAACATCAGATCGAATCGGCGTTTCAGCGTGAAGTCACCCTGCCTTCTGGTGGTGCTATTGTTATCGACCACACCGAAGCACTCACCTCGATTGATGTCAACTCTGCCCGCGCAACCAAAGGCCGGGGCATCGAAGAAACCGCACTGAATATTAATCTCGAAGCAGCTGATGAAGTTGCCAGGCAATTGCGCCTGCGTGATTTAGGCGGCCTGGTCGTCATCGACTTTATTGATATGCAGCCTAACAAGAACCAGCGCGCCGTGGAACGCCGCCTGCGGGATGCTTTAAAAGTTGATCGGGCACGTGTCCAGATTGGCCGGATTTCACGTTTTGGATTACTCGAGATGTCGCGTCAGCGCCTGCGCCCTTCATTAGGTGAATCCAGCCAGATTGTTTGTCCACGTTGTAGCGGCCAGGGTGCAATTCGCGGTATCGAATCCATGGCTTTATCCATCTTGCGCCTACTTGAAGAAGAAGCGATGAAAGATGGTACGGTAGAAGTTGTCACCCAGGTTCCTGTCAATGTCGCAACGTTTATTTTGAATGAAAAACGTAAATCACTCGCTGAAATTCAGGCGCGTCATAACCTGCAACTGACGGTCCTACCCAATATGGAGCTACAGACACCCCATTATGAGATTATCCGCTACAAAGAAGATGAACTCGAAGACAATGTCAATAGTAGTTATAAGCGTGTCACCAAACCAGAAGCACAAATTGAAAGTGCCAAAGACAGCAGCGGCCCACAAACGCTTGTAGAAGCAGCTGTCGGCCAGGTTACACCCAGCACACCTGCGCCATCACCACAAGCTTTGCAGGAAGCAAAAAACCCTGGAATCGTACGCCGTATTATTACGGGCCTGTTTGGTAATAAACAAACTGAAAAAGTAGAAGAAACCAAAACAAAAGCCACGAAACAATCGTCCCAGAACACCCGCCAGAACCCGCGAAACCGCAATGCAAGACGCAATCAAACCAATCAGGGTAATCGCCGTAACAATCAACGACGTGGCAATCGTAATACCACCAAAAACCAGCAAACTAAAAACAGACACCAGGCAAACAAAAACCAGGCGTCAAAACAGCCCAATAAACAAGGTAGTCAGCAAAACACACAGAATAAAAAAACTCGCCAACAAAAACCCAATCAAAACAAAGGTCAGGATCAAAAACAGCATCAAGCTAGCCGCAAGCAAAACCAGCAAAACAGGCATCAGGCTAACAAAACTGCAGAACAAAAAAGCCAGGATACCAAGCAAGATACTAAGCAGGATGCAAACCAGGCTGCCATCAAACAGACCGCGCAAAACCAGCAAACTGGCACCAAACAAACGCGCGCCAAACCAACTGAAACCAAATCAACTAAACCAAACGAATCCAAGGCAAGTGCAGCGCCACGGGATCAGGCTCCCCTGGAAATAACCATACCGGCCATGCCCAAGAAAAGTAGCGCCAAAAGTAGCTCAAAGAAAAGTGAACCGGATAGTACAAAAAACACCACAACGGCTAAAGGTAAATCATCAAAAACCGGGGGCAATGTTTCTACCGCATCTACCACTAAAACCAGCACGGCCAAAACAAAATCCAGCACAGTAAAAAAGGAAACTGTTAAACCCGCTAGTGCCAGCAAAGATGAAACTGCAACATCTACAACATCTGCAGCTGCTACAGCCCCTACAACACCGGCAAGCAAACAAGAAAAGGCAAGTCAAACTACAACGACGCGAACAACTACCCGTAAACGCAACAGCGCAGAAACAAAGCCAAAAACAACCCGCAAAAAACCAACTGGCGGCTCTACTAAAGAAAGCACTACTGCAAGCAAAACCGTGGATAAAACAGAAAAAACAGCTAGTGGTGCTAGCAAACCTGCCGCAAAAACCAGGACACGTAAAACCTCTGCAAGTAGCAAGGAAAAGGACGCAAAACCTGCAGAAACTTCAGCCACAAAAACTAAAAAAGCACCTGTCAAAAAGACGACTACCGAAGAGGCGACTACGAAAAAAACCCGCACTGCCGCTAAAGCAAGCACCGCAAAAACGGATTCAGGCAGTCCTACCACAACAACCAAACGGAAGTCACCCGCTAGCCCCTCTAGTGACAGCAAGGCAAAGAAACCTGCTACGGTTAAATCTGTGAAAAAAACAAACGACAAGGCCGGTAAAACAACGGCTAAGTCCCCGGCAAAAAGCACAACAACAAAGCAGACATCCAGCACAAGTACAAAACAAGTACCCAAAAAGCCTGCTGTGACTGCTGAAACTACTACAAAAACCACATCAGCACCTGAGAAAAGCAAAGACACGGGTGTTAGCTAGTACTCCATCAATATTGGTTTGAT
>CAZPEE010000020.1:0-9648 GCA_964585525.1 uncultured Cocleimonas sp. | reverse complement strand
GATTGCTCCCTTCGGGCGACATAAACGGCTGCAGGTTGAATGTCGGTACAACAAACGCGCCCTCTGTAAATCAATCAAACTAAAACCTGCTACAATGGGCAAAATCCATCAACAAAGCCGAATAATATGCCCACCACCAGACCTGACCATATCACCCTGAGCCGACCTGATGACTTCCACCTGCATGTACGTGAAGGCGCTGCGTTAAAGAGTGTGATTGCTGATACAGCCAGGCAATTTGCCCGCGCCATTATCATGCCCAACCTGGCAAACCCGGTCACGACCACCACCCTGGCCCAGGCTTACCGTGATCAGATCATCACTGCCCTCCCTGATACACTCAAGGATCGCTTTGAACCCCTGATGACACTTTACCTTACCGATAACACCACCCCCCAGATTATCAACGAAGCCAAACAAAGTGGTTTTATCCATGCGCTCAAGCTCTATCCCGCAGGAGCAACCACGCACTCGGATAAAGGCGTAACCAATATAAAAAATATCTACCCGGCCCTTGAAGCGATGCAATCGGTTGGCCTACCACTACTGGTACATGGTGAAGTAACCGACCCCGGGATTGATGTCTTTGACCGCGAACAGGTGTTCATCGACACCGTATTAGCACCTCTGATTAGCCATTTCCCTGATCTTAAGGTTGTCATGGAACATATCACCACAGACAATGCGGTGGAATTTGTCAGCAATGCGCCCAATAATATTGCTGCAACCATCACCGCACACCACTTACTCATGAACCGCAATGCGATCTTCAATGGCGGCATTCGCCCACACCATTATTGCCTGCCCATTTTAAAACGGGAAACGCATCGTCAAGCCCTGGTCAAAGCTGCAACCAGCGGTAACCCTCAATTTTTTCTCGGTACAGACAGCGCACCACATGCGCAGAATGCCAAAGAATCTGCCTGTGGTTGTGCCGGGATGTATACCGCGTTTCATGCCATGGAGTTGTATGCTGAAGCATTCGATAAAGCAGGCTCACTGGAGAAGCTAGAAGGCTTCGCCAGTTTTTATGGTGCTGATTTTTATGGTTTACCGCGCAATTCCTCAAAGCCTCATAACACCATTACCCTTAACCGGGAAAACTGGAAAATCCCGGAATCACTACCTCTCGGCAATACACAGATTATCCCCTTGCGAGCTGGCGAACAATGCACATGGAAAATGTCTACCTGAACCAAGGGATGCCCCTCATCAGATTTTAATTAAACTATCGTTTAATTATGGTATAGTTTTAGCACCAGAAAACACAAGAATTAAACTTTAGTTTTATTTTTATCCATGCCAAACACACAACACACACCCAAAAAAACTGGCAATACGCACGTTAGCAAGCTAATAAAAGAGCTCATTGCCACAGCCAAAGCCCAGGGCATTACCCAGGCAGAACTGGCAACCCATGCCGGATTATCAGCCGTTGGGCTAAGCAAAGCCAAAAAACGTGGCGATATTCGCGCATCAACACTGGAAAAACTTGCTGAACAACTTGACCTTGAACTGATATTAGCTCCCAGCAAACGCCAGGATAAAATTGTAGAAGCCATAAAAACAGGCCACTATTTTAGCAAAAACACTGAGCTGAACCCAGAGGAAGGCTGATATGGCGAGGAACCAGCATGCTGTTATCTGGACAAGTATTTCTGGTACGCCACAAAAAATGGGCGACCTGGTACTCACCGAAGAACAGTCCCTGTTCACCTATACAAAAAATTACCTTGAGTCTGGCCTGGCAGGCTTTTCGCTACTTGGGGATGCGCGAATCTGGGGCGATGACACCGTTACCTATCCGGTCAGTGAACGCATCCCGGTTTTTCCCCGCCTGTTGAGCCTGATACCTGGGAATAACCCACGCAACCTGCAACGCCGGCATTATCTTAATATGCTGCGCAGTAAGCTGGGCAAGGAACCACCGCCCGGCCTTGAAACCGAATGGCAATTGCTGGTGATGGGTGGCCATGGCGGTATCGGCCATATTGATATTTTCGAAAATGATATCCGCGCTGAAAACTGGTATCAGCCGGATTCAAACCATACCCGTAAAGCGCATCTGGTTTCCGGCTCCCGTTCCGAGCTGTGGCGCATGCTGAAACACGAAGTGCTGGATGAAAACATTGATTTTGATCCGCAGATTATTGAACAAACACTCGGGCCAACACCTTCTGTAGGCGGCATGATACCCAAGCTACTGGTGTCAATTGATCCAGCATCACCCGATCAGGCACGTTTTTATCCGCCGAACAAACCCATTCAAACAACCACCGGGCAACATACCGATGTTGTGCTTAAAATTGAACCGCCAGAATACCAGGGCCTGCTTGACCTTGAAGCTCTCTGCCTTGAACTTCATCGAGAAGCGGGCTTTGCAGTACCTGATTTTTACCGCTACAGCCATGATAGCCTGGAGTTTCTTGCCATTGAACGCTTTGATAGAAAAAATGGCCAGGTCATCCCCATGGAATCATTATTTTCAGTGATCGCCACGGGTGACCACCAATTTCGTGAAACCGGTGATATTTTGCTCGATGAACTTGGTACGATTTTTCAGCAACTGGGGCACATCGCTACCTTACCCGACAATACACTGGAACAGCTTTACCAGCGTTTTCTAATGGCGCTGCTTACAGGCAACGGCGACCTGCACCTGGAAAACATTTCGCTATTGGGCGGTTTAGCCAATTGCCGGCTTAGCCCCATTTATGACCCTGCCCCGATGCGTGCCTGGCCGCGTCACAATATCATCAGTGCCATTCCCTTTGACCCGCATAAATACAGCAGCCATACCGCATTTTTTATTGACCTGGGACACACTTTCGGACTCAGCCAGGAACAAACACATCATTGTATTCGGCAAATTCTTGAACACACCAGGTCATATACCGAACGTATCATGGCGTTGTCACGCGTTCCACTCAAACAACGTAAACAACTCGTTGACATTGTAAACCTGGAACATCAACAGCTTGAGAAACTTGCCAACCAGCCAGGCATATTACCCGTCAATTAAAAACAGAAAACCTGACAAATCAAAAAAATAGACTACATTTAAGCTACTCACATTACTTGAAGGGGAACTGAATGAGTACAGAAGTCATTGTCGAAAACACCACCAGACACTTTACACAAAAAATTACCGCAGGAAAGCATACATTCTTTGCTGATGAGCCTAAGGCACTGAAAGGGGATGATGAGGGTCCTGCGCCCTTTGATTTGTTACTTTCCGCACTGGGAAGCTGCACCTCAATTACACTCACCATGTATGCCGAGATGAAAGGCATCCACCTTGATGTGATTAGTGTGCGCCTCAACTATATCCCCCCCAATAAACTGGAAGGGACGCCTTCACGCATTACCCGAAAAATTCACATTGAAGGTGATTTCACCGAACAGCAGCATCACCGCATGCTTGAAATTGCAGACCGTTGCCCTGTGCACCGCACCTTAAGACAAGGCGTGGAAATTATGAGTAGTATGGAGTAAGCATTTTAGGCTTTGAAAGCCGACCATAAATATTGCAGCATGGAAACAATGGTCAACACGGTAGCAACAGCCAATAACACCAGGCCCACTTCGCGCAGTGGCAGCCCCCACAAATCCTGGTTATAAAGTAAAAAAATCAGCGCGAAAATCTGTGCAACTGCTTTTACCTTACCACTATAAGCCACCGCAACTTTACTGCGTTCACCGGTTTCTGCCATCCACTCACGTAACGCTGAGATAATTAATTCACGCGAAATAATTAAAATACCGGCAAGCGTAATCCATAGGTTACCTTCGCGTGCCACCACCAAAATCAACGCAACAGCCACAATTAACTTATCCGCGACAGGGTCGAGGAAAGCTCCAAAACGTGATTCCAGGTTATATTTTCGCGCAATAAAACCATCCGCCCAATCCGTTAAGCCTGCCAGACCAAAAATTGTTGAGCTTGTTAGCGGCATCCCAAGATAAAAAAACACAATGACCAGTGGGATTGCAAGTATTCTCAGGGTGGTTAAAAATATGGGTAAATTAAATATCATGGTTAGTTGAATAGTGTACTAGCTTTGATGAAATTGATCATAAATAATTTGTGCCATTTGTCCACTTATACCATGCACTTTAGCCAATTCATCAACACTGGCACGGGTGATGGCGCGTAAACCACCAAATTGTTTGAGTAGACTCTGGCGACGCTTTGGGCCAAGCCCCGAAATTCCTTCCAGTGGTGAAGAAGTGCGTGCTTTCTGGCGGCGTGCCCGATGCCCTGTGATCGCAAAACGGTGGGCTTCATCGCGTATCTGCTGGACTAAATGCAAGGCACTGGAATGTGCGGGCAAATACAATTTTTCCTTGAGTGTTCCGTCAGGGCTTAACACCGTCAGCGTATCCATATCCTGCCTGCGCCCTTCTCCCTTGGTGACACCAATAATATCAACCCCCGTTATTTGTAAATCGGACAACACGTCAACAGCCTGTGCCACCTGCCCCTTGCCGCCGTCTATCAATAAAATATCGGGTAGTTTGGTCTTTTCTGCGGATGATTCATCCACCACTTTTTTAAAACGCCGCTGTAACACCTGTTTCATTGCAGCATAATCATCGCCACCCACAATCCCCTTGATATTGTAACGCCGGTATTCGGATTTAAGCGCGCCTTCCAGACCAAACACCACACAAGAAGCCACGGTTGCCTCGCCCATGGTGTGGCTAATATCGAAGCATTCCATACGCGCCGGAATATAGTCCAGATCCAGTTCTTTTTGTAAAGCAAACAAGCGCTTCTGGATACCTGCACGTGAAGCCAACTGTATTTTTAAGGCATGCCCGGCATTTCGCAATGCCATGTCAACCCAGCGGGCGCGGTCACGGCGAAGTTTATGCGCCAGCGTTACTTTATGCGCTGCTTTAAGCGTGAGCATTTCCTCCAGTGCATGGGGGTTTTCAGGTGCATGGCTGAGCAAAATCTCACTGGGTATTTCCCGGCTCATATAATATTGCGCAATGAACGAAGTCAGGATGCCTGCTTCACGCTGCTGCTCATCTAGCTGTCCATTCTTGCCTTGATTTTCGCCGGAAAAAACAGGCGGTAATTTGGGGAAAAAGTTTTTATTCCCCAGGTTATTACCCCGGCGAATCGTCAAAACCTGCACACTGGCGACATCAGAAGCATACTGTAGTGCAATCACATCGACATTACCCTGCCCGCCACTCACGTATTGTTGCTGCGAAACCTGCCTGAGATGCTCTATCTTGTCACGGTATTCCGCTGCCTGTTCGTAATTTAGCTGCGCTGCACTGCGATCCATCTGCCCAACCAGTTCATCAATCACCTGCTGGCTCTTGCCTTGCAGGAATTTTACCGTGTGCTGCACACCCTGCTGATAGTCTTTCTGGTTGATTTCAGCCGTACAGGGTGCGCTACAACGTTTAATTTGATACTGCAGACAGGGGCGTGAACGATTCGCAAAGTAGCTATCTTCGCACTGACGCACCTGAAACAACTTTTGCAGTAAATTCAACGATTCACGTACTGCACCGGCACTGGGATACGGCCCAAAAAACTGGCCTTTTTTATTACGCGCACCACGATGAAACGTTAAGCGCGGGTATTTGTGCGCGGACAAATAAATATAAGGATAACTTTTATCATCGCGCAGCAAGATATTGTAACGCGGCTGGTGTTTTTTGATCAGGTTGCTTTCCAACAGCAGCGCTTCTGCTTCGGTACTGGTCAGCGTTATTTGCACATCACGTATCTGTTTAACCATCGAATAGATACGCGAATTCACCAGGTTTTTACGGAAATAACTGGAAACACGATTTTTTAAATCTTTTGCCTTGCCAACATAAAGCACCTTGTCATCCACCGACATCATGCGATACACACCAGGTTTATGCGGAACACCTTTCAGGAAACTGCTGCTATCAAAACCGAGTGTCGTTTTAAGATCAGCTTTTAAATCAGGTTTATCAGTCATCGTACTAATTTAGAAGGTTTTTTGCTTTCTCAAACACTTCATGAAACATGCTTTCGGTTAAACGTTTTGTTTGCGTGTTGTAGCGGCTACAATGATAGGAATCCAGCAAAAAAAGGCCATTATCCAGTGTATGCAAGACATTATGGCCAAATTTGTTGGCAGATAATTTTAAACCAAACGTGCGTAATACCGCATTGTGTGCAATGCCACCCAGTGCCAGTATCACAGCACCTTCCGGCAACGCGTGTAACTCATGTTTTAGATAATGGTCCGTGCAGGTTTTAGCTTCTTCGGTGGTCGGTTTGTTTTGTGGTGGCAGGCATTTCACCGCATTGGTGATACGACAATTAAGCAGTTCAAGCCCATCATCAAGATGCAACGATTCTGGTGCATTGGCAAAGCCAAATTTATGCAAGGTTTGATACAGTAAAATCCCGGCATGATCGCCGGTAAACGGCCTACCCGTTGCGTTTGCACCGTGCATACCTGGTGCCAGGCCAAGAATCAGCAAACGTGCTTTGGGATCACCAAACACCGGTACGGGCTGACAAAAGTAATCCGGGTGTTTTTCTTTGACTTCGGCTAAAAAACTGGCAAGTCGGGCACAGCGTTTGCAATCGGCAAGTTCCATTAGGCGTATCAGTATTTTAGCAGTGCAGAACCCCAGGTAAAACCACCACCAAAGGCTTCCAGCAATATGGTCTCGCCGCGTTTAATACGACCATCTCGCACCGCTGTATCAAGCGCTAAAGGAACAGACGCTGCCGAGGTATTTCCATGTTCATCAACGGTAACGACCACATGGTCCATGGACATTTTGAGTTTTTTGGCTGTCGCCTTGATAATACGGATATTCGCCTGGTGCGGTACTAACCAGTCAATATCGGATTTCTCCATATTATTATGCGCCAGTGTTTCATCCACAATGCGCCCCAGCGTATTGACCGCAACGCGAAAGACTTCATTGCCACGCATTTTAACCGACACGCCACCCGCGTCCAGTAGCGCCTTGTCTTTGGAAATACCGCCATTGGTATTGAGTAAATCCTGATAGCTACCATCAGCATGCAAATGGGTGGATAAAATACCGGCTTCATCGCTGGCTTCCAGCACCACCGCACCCGCTCCATCGGCAAACAGGATACAGGTGCCACGATCATTCCAGTCAATAATATTGGAAAGTGTTTCTGCCCCAACCACCAGGGCGCATTTGTGTGAACCGCTTTTGATAAATTTATCGGCAATGCCCAGCGCATAGACAAAACCTGTGCATACAGCCTGAACATCAAATGCGGTTGCACCATTTTTAATTCCCAGGCGATCCTGTAACAAACAGGCTGAACTTGGAAAAATCAGGTCAGGCGTGGTGGTTGCAAAAATAATCAGGTCGATGTCATCTACCGATTTTCCCGCTGCATCAATAGCATTCCTTGCAGCTACTTCGGCCAGGTCACAGGTTGTCTGCCCTTCTTCAGCAATATGGCGTTCTTTGATTCCGGTACGTTCAACAATCCATTCATCCGTCGTATCAACCATTTTTTCCAGGTCATGGTTGGTTAGAATCTTTTCCGGTAAGAAACTACCTGTTCCGGTAATGCGTGAATAGATGCCCATTTTTACGATGTCCTTAAATTCTTTTTACGTCAGATGCTTTTCTTCAGGGTAAGACAAGAATGCAACTGGAATAATGACGCAAAATTACTACGTTGCTTTATCCATTTCCGCCAGTTTTTGCAGATGACGTTCAATTTTGGCGGGTACTTTTTCCATAACGGCTTTGCGCGCAATGCTGATTGCATTGGCAAATGCAACGCGATCCGCCCCGCCATGGCTTTTGATTAAAATACCTTTTAAACCCAACAAACTCGCACCATTATAGCGCCTATGATCGAAGCGGTGGCGAAAAGATTTTAAAACCGGAAAAGAAACCAGTGCGGCCAACTTTGTATACAGGTTTTTAGTGTACTCGTTTTTCAGCTCCTGGGACAACATCTTTGCCACGCCTTCCGAGCTTTTTAGCGCCACATTACCGACAAAACCATCACAAACAATCACATCAACATCGCCGTGAAAAATATCATCGCCTTCGACAAAGCCAATATAGTTAAAATCGCCCCGCCTAATCAGCTCATGTGCAGCTTTTACCTGCTCGTTGCCCTTGATATCTTCCTGGCCAATATTCAAAAGGCCAATGCGTGGATTTTGTTTACCATCAATTGCACGTACCAGTTCTGTTCCCATTACGGCAAACTGGTATAAATGCTGTGCAGACGAATCAATATTTGCCCCCAAATCCAGCATATAGGTATGCCCGTTTGTTGAAGGAATAGCCGTACAAATTGCAGGGCGATCAATACCCGGCAGCATACGCAACACAAAACGCCCGGTTGCCATTAACGCGCCGGTATTCCCCGCGCTAACGGCAGCATCAGCCTCACCCTGTTTAACCAGGTTGATCGCAATCCGCATCGAAGAATCTTTTTTATTGCGAAGCGCAAAAGCAGGTGCATCATCCATGGTCACAACCTGGGTGGTGTGATGGATAGATAAGCGCTCATTTGGAACCTGTTTATGTTTTGCCAATTCGTTTTTTAGTTGTGGTTCATCACCAACCAGAATCAGGATCAGGTCATCATGCTGCTTGAGTGAATCCAGCGCTGCCGGCACAACGGCCTGCAGACCATTGTCGCCGCTCATGGTATCCAGTGCTACGCGATACAGTGAATTCATATCATCCTTTTTATCCAGGGATAAATTAAACAGTTACATTGCTGTCAGGCTTAATGCAAAAATCGCGGGATAAACCCGCGATTTTAAAAATGAACAGACAAAGATAACAATTTATTCGTCGTCATCCTCATCTTCATAGACATCCGCCGGTGCTATCACCTGACGGCCACGGTAAAAACCGTCTGGTGTCATATGGTGGCGAATATGTGTTTCACCTGACTCTGGATCAATGGATAATGTCGGTGATTTTAATGAATCATGTGAACGTCGCTGACCACGTCGTGAACGGGTAACTTTACTCTTTTGTACTGCCATGGTATTTCTCTCTGCTTAATTTCTATAATAACTTTTAAATCAATAACATAAAGTGAAAACTTATTTAGTTATCGAGCTTTAAATCCTTTAACACATCAAAAGGGTTTTCTTTCTGTGTATCCTCATCCACCTGATCAACATGATCAGGTAAAACTTCAATCAATGCTTTTTGTGGCTTACATTGTAACCGCTGCTGATCATTTTCAAGATCATGTGCAATCACCACGGGTAACGCCAACAAAATTTCATCTTCGATAAAATCTTTTAAAAAAAGGCGGCCATCTTCAACCAGCCAGGTATCGTAACCTTCTTGCAAGTTATTTGCCTGGGCATCTGAACTGACAAAAACCACGCAAAGTTCAGAATAAAAAGGTGTTTTAACCACATTTAAGCAGCGTTGACAGCTCATATCCAGCTTACAACGAATACTCCCTGTTACGAGTGGTAAACCCGTCTCGCTCCGCTTAAACGCCAACTCAATATCAACCAGTTCTTGATCATCCGTTTCCATAGATTCACATAATAAATCTTGCAAACGGGGAAACTCACTAACGGCTAATTTTCCGTGTAATTTCCTACCCTGTTCAACAAGGCGAAACGGATCAACATCGACCGGTAAACGCTGGTA
>CAZPEE010000019.1:0-17867 GCA_964585525.1 uncultured Cocleimonas sp. | reverse complement strand
ATAATTGATGGAGTATAACAAATATGGATAGTAACATGCCGAGCAAACCATTTAGCTTACCCGCTGTAAACGAAGAGGTTCCGTTAAAACGCATTAAAGAAATATGCGAACACTATAATCTACCTGACCTTTGGAAAAAAATTGAGAAAGACCCACCAACATTAACTTTTGTGAGTGACGGTTGCACAATGTGGCCAGACATCACAACGGGCAAAGATATCTACCCAGCCTGTTTTCTGCACGATCTTAAATACTGGTCTGGCTACCCTGGTGAAGATGTGGATCGACTGGTAGCAGATGCTGAACTCATGATTGATGTTGCACGTATTCGTGGCTCAACAAAAATGGCCGAAGCCATGTTCCATGGTGTGCGCATTGGTGGTACGGGAAAACTTAAAATGGCATTTTCCTGGGGTTTTGGCCGGGTTACTTAACCCGGATATTTCATGAAACATCCGTGTTAATCAGCTTTAATGACCAGGGATAGTTGCCCTCCCTTCCTTTAAACACATTAAAACCCGCCACTCCCGCAAAAATCAAGCCTGCGATTCCGGCCACAAATGCCAGGGCTAACAACGGTTTAATGACAGCTCCCACTACGGCTAGAATAAAAGTAACGATCAACACAGTGAGTTGAAAATTAATTGCAGCCTTACCTTGTTGATCAACAAAAGCACTTTCATTTCTTTTTAATGCCCACACCAAAAGTGGCCCAAGTACCAAACCTAAAGGTAACAACAAACCAATGAATGCTGCAAAATGTACAATCGCACCCCATTTTCTGTCATCTGAGTTGATTGGTTGTAATTCTTTACTCATAACTTTTACTACCTTTTGTCTTTTGTATTCTTCCGTTTAAAGAATAATTTGAATTA
Source organism: uncultured Cocleimonas sp. (assembly GCA_964585525.1). GTDB lineage: Bacteria > Pseudomonadota > Gammaproteobacteria > Thiotrichales > Thiotrichaceae > Cocleimonas. The sequence continues at coordinate 16,992 of CAZPEE010000019.1, read as the reverse complement.
TTTGTTATAATGGAGTCATAACTCAAGATTACAAGATTAAGGTTGCCCCGTTATGCGTTCTTCAATTACTGTATTAATATTATTAAGTTTAAGCTCCTTGTTATTTTCCGCAAACAGTATCGCGGATGTATACAAATGGAAAGATCGCTACGGCAAAACCCAATATGGGGATAAGCCACCAGAGGGAGCGAAGATAGAACCTTTTAAAGCGCCACCGATTACGGTAATTCAGAATTATGGACAACAATGGCATGCTTCCGGGCAACAATCCCAGGTTAATAATCAACCACGTCGCAGTGCAAATAGTGCAACAGGGAAATATACCTCTATAAGTATTGTCGCACCCAAACCTGATCAGGCAATTCGTGCCAATGATGGTGATGTTACACTCATGTTAAGTATCCAGCCCAAGCTACAAAAGGGACATTCCATCGTGGTTTTTCTTGATGGAAAACAAGTCTCAAATGGTGCATCCCGTGCTGTAAACCTGACCGGCCTGGATAGAGGTTTGCACCAGGTTCATGCCGAAATACGCGATGCTTATAAAACAACGCTTATAAGTAGCCCACCTGTAAGCTTTACCGTACTAAGGACGTCCATATTAACCAATAAGCTCAACAAAAAACGGCGCATCCATCCCTGATGGACTGTACGATTCAGGATTTAATAATATTGCTCTGAAGAAAACTGCCCCGGCTTGTGATTCAGGTGGCGCTCCATACCGCGTTGCATTAGCACTTCTTTAGTGTCTTTAAGTAGCCCGCTATTGCCACAAATCATGACGTGTGAATTTTCTTTATTTATTTCAAGACCCGCTTTTTTCTCCAAAGAGCCATTTTCAATAAGCGCCGGAATTCGTCCCTTCAATGCTTCGTCATACTCTTCACGGCTCACGACCGGAATGTACTGGAATAGATCAGGGTGGTCTTTTTTAAACTGGTTGATTAAATCCTGATAGGTTAATTCTTCAACACGTGGGACGGCATGAACCAGTATGACCTGATTAAAACGCTGCCAGGGAATATCGGTTTTCAACATGGACAGATAGGGGCCAATGCCTGTACCCGTAGAAAGCATCCACAAAACAGATACATCCGGCACCTGCGAGAGCACAAAAAAACCTACACAGGGCTGTGCGACTTCCAGCGTATCACCCGGTTCAAGCGCTGCCAGGGCATTGGAAACCTTGCCACCTGGAACTACATCAAAGTAAACTTCAATATACTTTTCGCCGGGTGCGTTGATAAAGGAATAGGGCTTCGCCGCTTTAACTGGCTTTCCTTCTTCATCTTTATCATTTAATTGCACTTGAAGACGCGCAAACTGACCCGCTTCGAAAGGCATTAACTCGGCATCCATAATCAGCGAAAAATGCCGTGATGTCAGCTTTCGATTTTCAACAACTTTAGCGGGAACCCAGTTTACTGCCATAATTATATTCCTACATTTATTCTGGTACGAAATTGTCGATTTCAGATGCACCTTCACCAAACAGAAACTTCTCCATTTCTTCTTCAAGAAATTTACGGTCTTTTGGGTTGATCGGTGACAGTCGGTATTCATTCATCAGCATGGTCTGGTGGTCTACCCATCCTTGCCAGGCTTCTTTTGAAATCCCGTCATAAATTCGCTGCCCCAGATCACCAGGGTAAGTCAGCCTATCCAGCCCTTCGGCTTCTTTACCCAGTTTTACGCAATTAACCATTCGTGCCATATCGTTATTCCTTGATCCTGTTTAATAATGTTTGCACGGGGGCGGCAAGCCCACCGTTGAATTCTGTGTTGATGTTATACCAGAGCTGATCATCCGCTTCCATCACACCTAGCTTTAATGGGGTTGGATTATCCCTTTTCAAGCTTAGAAGATACGGCTGGATATCCAGTTTGAAGTGACTGAAAACATGCTGGAAGCTATCAAAAACAGTGGCGTTATCCAGGGTAAGTCGATAATTTTCCAGTAGCCATTGTTCGGCTTGCTCATGATGATCAAACTGTGGGAAACACCAAAGCCCACCCCAGATGCCAAGCGGTGGGCGTTTAATCATCAATATTTCATCCTGGACTGTTTGCAAGATCAGCATAATCGCCTCTCTTTTTGGTATGGCTTTCTTCGGCTTTTTACCCGGATAATCAGCAATGTTTCCCTGTTTTAAAGCCAGGCAACCTGTGTTTAATGGACAGTTACCACATGCCGGTTTAGTACGGGTACACACCGTTGCACCCAAGTCCATCATCGCCTGCGTATAATCGGCATTGCGAGAATCCGGCACCAATTCATCGGCTAACGCCCAGAGTTTTTTAAGTACCACCGATTGCCCCGGCCAACCAGAAACAGCAAATACCCGTGCGATAACACGCTTCACATTGCCATCCAGAATCGCATGTTGCTGATTATGTGCGATAGATAAAATCGCCGCTGCCGTTGAGCGCCCAATCCCCGGCAAATGTTGCATTTCATCCAGGCTGGTTGGAAACACACCAGTAAACTGATCGCAGACCTGTTGGGCTGTTTTATGCAAATTACGCCCGCGCGCGTAATAACCCAGCCCGGACCAATGCTTGAGTACCTCATCCTGCGTCGCCTTGGCAAGTGCTTCTACGCTCGGGAACGATTGCATAAAGCGCTGGTAATAGGGAATCACTGTTTTCACCTGGGTTTGTTGCAGCATAATCTCGGAGACCCAGACGCGGTAGGGATTGATATCTTTCTGCCAGGGCAAATCCTTGCGCCCTTGCTGGTCGAACCAGCGCAACACTTTTTCTGAAAATCCTTTCATTGTTTTTCTCTATTCAGCCAGGAATTCGCCACGTTGATGCTGCCACATCGTCGCATATTTACCGCCTTTTTTGAGCAATTCCTGATGCGTACCCTGCTCAATAATCTTGCCGCTTTCCAACACAATAATGCGATCCATACGCAAAATGGTACTTAAACGATGCGCAATGACAATCGCGGTTTTATCCGCAATCAAGTCAAAAATGGCTTTCTGGATTTGTTGTTCGGTGATTGAATCCAGTGCGCTGGTAGCTTCATCCAGAATCACAATGGGCGCATCTTCAAGGAAGGCTCTTGCCAGTGCAATACGCTGTTTTTCACCACCAGATAGTTTTACGCCTCGCTCACCGACCAGCGTATCAAAACCCTGTGAAAGTTTTTCGATGAACTGCAGGCTACGGGATTTTTTGGCGGCTTCGATTAATTGTGCATCGCTAGCTTCGGTATTGAGTACAATATTATCACGCACCGAGCGATGAAATAATTCGGGTTGCTGTGGCACCAGTGATATTTGTTTGCGCAGTGATGCCAGGGTAAAACTTTGCGCATCCTGTCCGTCAAAAGTAATGTCGCCACTCTGCGGCTCCTGAAAACGAAACAGCAATTTGGTCAGCGACGTTTTACCTGACCCTGATTCACCAACCAGCGCAATTTTTTCGCCAGCTTTGATGTGCAGTGAAAAATGTTTAAACAGGCATTTTGTTGATTCAGTGTTACCTGCGCTGTTACCGGCATAGGCAAATGCCACACGGTCAAATAGAATCTCGCCTTTTTCAATCAAGCGTGGTTTGGCATCTGCCGTGTCTTTCTCAGTATCTGTAATACGAAAAATCTCAGCCATTTCTGCCGCATCGGCAAGCGCCGTAAAAAAGTTGCGGAAATTACGTCCAAACTCCCATAAACGCTGTACCAGCAATAATAATATCGATTGAAACAATACAAATTCACCAACCTCGAATTCACCCAGTTGCCATTTACCAATCATCAAGTAAACGAGCAACAGCTCAATGCCCATGGTCATGAAACCTTGCACGGCAAAGGAAATAAACATCAAAATCCATGCAGTACGTTTGGCTTTATAAGTAGCGTTTGCCCTAGCGTCGATAGTGTCCTGTTCGTATTTTTCCAGGGCAAAACTTTTGACAATGAAGATATTGCTGATGGCATCGGAATACGCGCCCCCCAGTTTGGAATCGCGCTCTGCTACACGTTTATCGTATTTTAGTTTCCAGATAGAATAGCCGACAATCCAGCTAACGAACACGATTACCCAGATTAAAAAATAAAAGGCAAACCGTGGTTGCTGTTGATAAAACAATACGAAAGCAATAGCGATACCCAGCACATTTTGAATCAACTGGAATAAAAACCAGTCCATAATGATTTCATAGGCACGGGAAAACCGTCCTGCCTGCTTGATCAAACTGCCGGAAAACTGATTCTCGTAAAAGTCATATTTTTGTTGTTTAAGTACCGCAAAACAACGTTTCTCAAGTATTTTTACACCACCGGCATCAAGTGGGATAATGCCTATCTCAAGTAGCCGCCATGAAAACCAGATACCAGCATAAAACAACACGACCATCCAGAAGTTATGCAACATCATGGCACGTATTTCCGGGCTATACGGTTGGGCAAAACCATTCGCAATATTTTTATAAAAAACTGGCGAGTAAACGCTAAGCGTTGTTGCGCTAATCAGCCCGAAGAGCACCAAAAACAAATAATATTTGTTCTGCCAGGCAACACGGCCATATTCTTTAAAAATAATATCCACGTGCCTATTGTATGTGCTTTATAAAACAAATGAAGAAATTAATTAACTGAGGGTTCTAGTCCTAGCTAGCCTGCCAGGATATTATTTCGGGTGTCCTGCCCGTCACCCTGCGGGCCAGCTATCGCTATTCCAGATCGCTCCTTACGATCTGGTCACGATATTTTCCAACTTCTTTCTTTGCCAGATACAAGAAAATCCATTCCCTTCATGAAACATCCAGGCTAGGTCTTTTTGCTATTGAAAACTAACCACGGCGACCCAATCTGTTATCATAGTTTGACAATCTAAACCGGAGAACACCATGAGCGCAGTTAGCAAAATAGTCAATATGTATAAACCGTCTACGTGGAAGGAAAAAGGCCTCAAGTGGACAATCGGCATGTTCTTTGTGACTTTTGTGCTGCTGATCTTTGTGTTGCAATTTCTATGGAGCCGCGAACCGGAACCCTTTGATGTGAACACCAATGCGCAGGAAATGGCAGAACAGCTTAATGCCAAAGTCGTCAATGGCTTTACTACCACAGCAACACTTTATAAGCTGGTAGATGTACTGCTGGAAAAACCCGGTGGTTTTATTGAAAACGATAAAATGCCCCCCGGTGTGTTCATGGATAATATGCCTAACTGGGAATTTGGTGTGATCACCCAGGCGCGTGATATGTCCCTGACCTTGCGCAACGACTTTAGCCGTTCACAATCACAATCATCCGAAGATAAAGACCTGGTTGATGCTGCTACCAAATTTCATACCGATACGTCCCTCTGGGTTTTGCCTCCGGCGGAAGGACAATACAGGGATGGTCTTAAATCGTTAAAAAGTTACCTGAAACGTTTATCTGATCCTAACGTAAGTGATGCGCAGTTTTATGCGCGAGCCGATAATCTGGTGGACTGGCTGGGGCTGGTCAAAAAGCGTTTAGGCTCGCTATCCCAGCGTCTTAGTGCAAGTGTTGGCAAGGATCAGTTAAATCTGGATTTGGCTGGCGATGCCGAAGCAACCCAGGCAACACCTTCTGCATCATCCAAGCGTGTTAAAACTGACTGGTTTAAAATTGATGATGTATTTTTTGAAGCGCGTGGTCAAACCTATGCACTGATTCACCTGCTAAAAGCCATCGAGGTTGATTTTAGTTCGGTTCTGGAAAAGAAAAATGCGCGGATCAGCCTGCGCCAGATTATCCGAGAACTGGAAGGCACCCAGCAAACCATCTGGAGTCCAATTATTCTTAATGGTAAAGGTTTTGGCTTTGTTACTAACCATTCTCTCGTGATGGCATCGTATATCTCCCGTGCCAATGCAGCATTAATTGACCTGGAAAACTTGCTCAAACGAGGCTAACGTAATACCAGTGGGTATTTCCATGCAACTCACTGAAATCACAGATTCAGGTGTAAATTAATTATAGTTCAGTATAATGCGCACACATTAGCCACCATAAGCAGATATTGATGATACCTAAATTAACGCGAACCATTACCTCTATCCTGCCTGTGGATAAACATCGTCAAGGCAGTTGCAGCAATTGTGGAGAATGTTGTAAATTGCCCTTCCGCTGCAAATTTTTAAAAGATGATGCCGACGGTAAAAGTTATTGTTCTATTTACAAAGTACGCCCTCTGGTTTGTCGAAAATTTCCACGCACAGCAGCGCAATTTGAATCGGTTAAAGATGTTTGCACATTTTCGTTCCCTAAAACCTATTCGCAATTAAATAACAAACAAACAATAGAATAGATACAGCGCTATTTATGCTGCACTCGCACATTCAACACAAAGCAAACTGTAGGGAAGCGCGGCCAACCTTTGCGGTTTAATCGTTTTGCCGCATTGTTCGCATTGACCATACGTCCCTAACTGGATTTTCTTTAGTGCATTGTTGATCTGGGCTAGTTCCAGTTTGGTTTCATCACGTAACCCCATGACGACCTCATCATTTTCGCGCTCGACAGCCTGCTCTCCTGAGTCACGGCTATGTGGTTTATTGATATCTTTTTGTAGATTATCAAGGCGCTGTTCCAGTTCAGCTTTAAGTGCTTCAAGTGCTTTTTTGTTTTCTTCATACATAGTAATTCTCCTAACGGTTTAGCTCACGCCTCCATTATAATTGAAAGCGTTTTAAACATATTGATCTTAATCGTTAAACTTAAAAAGGTACGCCGATGTGTGAATTGTTTGCCATGTCCAGCTCCATGCCAACTGAGGTATCTTTTTCTCTGGATGAGTTCTCTAGGCATGGCGGTTTGACTGATTTACACAAGGATGGTTGGGGCATTGCTTATTATGATCAAAATGATGCGCGCATAATCAAGGAGGCACGCTCGGCAAGTGAAAGTGCCTATCTACGCTTTATCAAGGATCACAGCATCCAGAGCAACATTGTTATTTCGCATATCCGTTTGGCAACAAAAGGGGAAGTCAGTGTACGCAACACGCAACCGTTTGCGCGTGAACTGGCTGGCAGACTTCATGTATTTGCACATAATGGTGATCTTGAAAATCTGGATAAAAACCTTGTAGTGCATCCGGTAAAACAACCCTGTTTCAAACCGATTGGAAATACAGATTCCGAGCAGGCTTTTTGTTATTTAATGGAAAATATGTCATTAATCTGGAACCAACATGAGCCGCCAGAGTTTTCAAAACGTCTTGATGTAATCCGCACATTTGCCAATAAGTTAATCAAGCAGGGCATTGCAAATTTTATCTACTCAGACAGTGAATACGTTTTTGTCCACAGCCATAAACGGATTTCCAGTAAAGATCACAAAACCATACTACCCGGTTTACACCTGGTTTGTCGTAGCTGCCAGGTGGATAAAGATAATGCCTCAATCAGTGGCTTAACACTGGCAACGCATCCTGCCCAGCAAAAAGATAATCAAACAAAAAAAGTAGCTCTGGTTGCCAGCGTACCGCTATCCAGTAACGACGACTGGCAAGCGCTCAAGGAAGGTGAAATCAGGGTGCTCCATAATGGCAAAATTATTATTTGAATCTGGGCTTGCCCCGGATATTTCACCTATCAACGGGTGCAACAAACTTGCCATTTGGCCAGCACGGCGCAGAAATTGCTTCACCCAGGTTCGCCTCGATCAGCCGTTCCCGTGCTTCCAGTAATCGTCCTACCAAGGCAGGTTCACGCTTGCTGTATTCTTCATTATCTTCAACACGGTTCACCACAATACCCAATAATTCGGTAATCGCATTGCCCACAGAATTTTGTGAAATGGTGACAATCAGGCGGCCTTTGTCATCACGGTAAATGATTTGCTTGTAAGCTGGTCGCCAGCGGATTTCATTGGCAAATTGCGGGTCTTGAATAACCTGCTCGCGTAAATCGCGGGCGACACGCAAGAAGGAATTATTGCTTAGTAGTACATCAGAGATTTGCTGGGAGAAGTTGGCATCATCCGGCACTCGTTCTTCGCCCGTGGCAACTAGCGAAAAGAAGGTACGGTAAAAATCCAGGAATCCACGTAAAACCTGTTCAAACTCATACCAGAAATAACGGTCTTTCAGTTTTTCTGCGCCACCGACCACTTCCCAACTGGGTAAGCCTTGTGGGTAACCGGTCAGTTTTAGCGCACACTCCTCGGCAGGGAGCAAATCAAGAAATTCTAAATCCAGCACCTCTAAAAACTCGTGATAAACCGAACTTAAATGACGTAAAAATAGCGTGTTGTGTCCACTGTCTGTGAGGTTGGGGTTGTTAGCGTCTGCCTCTTTTGAAGCTTTCAGATCCGCAATAGGAAACACCATAAAGTGATTGTGAATCATGCGGATGCTGGGTACACCGGGCTTGTTGAGCGGCCAGGTGGAATCCAGGCTTGCTTCTCCACACAGTATCAGGTGTTTTTTGGGGTCAGGGTATTTTTCCAGCATGTAGTCGATCAAAATCTGGGTCATTTGTGACCACACTTTCTTTTGCTGTCGGCTCATCTGGTCGCGGCGAACCGGACGACCCAGTGGGTCTAAGATACGGCGTGACGTATCCAGGATAATGGAGGTATCAAACTCTGTGCTATGCCCAATCAACTTGCGATACATCAGCAGGTCTTCCGGGGTACGGAATAAACCATTTTCTTCTGCCAGGTTTTTTAAGTTGGCAGCACTGTTGAAAAACTCAACGGGTGACATGCCTTCCGGCACGGTTAATGACATGGAAGGGCGTGGCGTGATGATTTCGCGTGGGCTTGGTTTCATAGTGTTATCTGAGTTCTTAAAATGGAATTGATTAGTACATTATCCTGCTTGAAAAGTAAACCGGCTTGATCAATTAGCCGGTAACCAAAAGCACCCGGATTGCATCCAGTTTTAACTGTGCACTTTGTAAATAATCCAGTAAATGCTGTGCATTTTCTTCAAGTTGTTTGATTTCTAACTGGCGTATATTCGGGTTTACTTCAGCCAATGCTTTAAGGCGATCAACATCATTTTTTGATTCTCTCAGCAGGGTACTTTTTGCTTGCTCAATAATGGCTGTTTGCTGTGGTTCGGTATGCTTTTCTGCCTGCTCCGCGAGCTGCTGTATGTGTGGGCGTGCATGTTGAATCAACTCCAGTAACGTTTTCTTCTTAACCCGTTGCGCTCGTGTATTAATCAACTCATGCGACATCACTTTTGTCAGGTCATTGCCACGGTTATCCATCACCAGCCGCACCATTGCATCAGGCAGGTAACGATGCACTTGCAAAAATTTGGGCGCCGGGCAGTGCAGTACAAAAATGGATTCAAGGATTAAGGTGCCCGCAGGGATAGATTTTGAATTCAGTTCGATGGTGCAAAAGGTAGCATTTCCAAATTCGCTGTTGATAATCATATCCAGCGTGCCCGTTACCATTGGATGTTCCCAGCTGAGGAAATGCAAATCTTCACGGGATAATGCGGTACTGCGCTGGAAGGTTGCTGTCATGCCATCTTCCGGTAAAGCAGGGAAATGTGCATTCATCATATGGTCGGTGGGTTTAATAATGATGCTGTCGTTACTCTGGGTTTGCTGGTCTACGCCATACTGGTCAAACACGCCATCCATATAACTGGCAAGTGCCTCTGCATTGCTCAAGTTATTAACGTCATCAATAACTTGTTGTGCAAGGCCTGGGCGGCACGAGTTTAATTCGAGCAGGCGATCGCGCCCTTGTTGCATCTGTTGCAAACTTTCATCGGTTAAGGTTCGTGTGCGCTGGATAAAATCATCAAAGTTGTTTGATGGCTGACGTAATTCTTGATGCAATTCATTCTCGAAGGTTTCATAAACACTATGTCCAACGGAACAGACATGCTTGAAGGCATTCAGCCCTTCATCGTACCAACGCAGCAAACGCTGTTGTGCGCTGTCTTCAAAATAGGGAATATGGATCTGGATGGTTTCTGTCTGGCCGATACGGTCCAGGCGGCCGATACGCTGTTCCAGTAAATCCGGGTTAAGTGGCAAATCGAACAGGATCAGATGATGTGCAAACTGGAAGTTGCGCCCTTCGCTGCCAATTTCGGAACAAATCAGAATTTGTGCACCCAGTTCATCATCAGCAAAATAGGCGGCAGCACGGTCACGTTCCAGAATACTCATGCCTTCGTGGAATACACTCGGTGTGAAAATTGTTTTCAGGCGTAAATGTTCTTCAAGCGCCAATGCCGTTTCCGCATGGGCACAAATGAGTAGCACTTTTTCATTGGGGTGTTGCTCAAGAAGCGTGCCTAGCCATGCAACCCGGGGATCTTCATCTACCCAGGCTTGTTCGGCTAAAACTTCGGGATGTAAAAGTCTGTGGAGCGTTTGCTGATCTGTTTGCTCATTATCCAGAAGATTCTGATACGTATCAGGCAGGGCAAGCGGGTAGGTATGCAATTCGCGCTCGGGAAAGCCTTTTACCGTGTCGCGGGTATTCCGAAACAGTATCCGGCCTGTGCCGTGGCGATCCAGTAAATCCTGAATACAATGCTCAGCAGGGTTTATCTCTGCAGTGTTATCGTGCGAAGCAGCCGCTTCGATAAATTTATCAACGGATTCTTTGCCCAGATAATCTTCCAGTTGCTGAAGTTTTGTTTCGTCTTGCCAGTTAGCCGGATCACCCTGCAACCATTGCACTAACTCATTGACTTTTTGATACCCGGCTTCTTCTTTTTTAAATGCCTGTAAATCATGGAAGCGATCCGGATCCAGCAACCTAAGCCGCGCAAAATGGCTTTCGATACCGAGTTGCTCAGGTGTTGCCGTTAATAAAAGTAATCCGGGAATGTGTTTCGCCAGAGATTCAATGCACACATATTCATTACTCACATGGGTTTCTGACCAACCCAGGTGATGTGCTTCATCAACAATCATCAAATCCCACCCCGCGTCAATGGCTTGTTGGTGGCGGTTTGGGTTTTCCGTTAAGAAAGACAGGCTACACATGACAAGCTGGGCGCTTTCGAAAGGGTTGTTCTGGTCGTGATGTCCCTGTTCATCAACCCCTCCTTCTTCTTCAATGGCAAAACAGCGCTCTTCATCCAGAATGGTAAAGCTCAAATTAAAACGTCGCAACATTTCAACAAGCCATTGGTGCACCAGCGTTTCAGGCACAACAATCAGGCAGCGTTTAACGCGCCCGGTTAAAATTTGTTGATGCAAAATCAGACCCGCTTCGATGGTTTTACCCAGGCCAACCTCATCCGCCAGTAATACCCGTGGCGCATGTCGCTGTGCAACCTGATGTGCAATGTAAAACTGATGCGGCAATATTTGCACACGCGGCCCCAGTAAACCAAAAGCACTGGATTGCTGCTGGCGGTGTAGATGCTGTAACGATGCTACACGCAATTCAAAATGTTTGTTTTTATCCACTTGCCCGGCAAACAGGCGATCTTGTGGCTGGCTGAAATGGGCAAAACTATCCAGTTCCAGTTCATGGATGCGCACGTTCTGACCTGCTTCATTGTTGCCCAGATAGACAATGCAATGCTGGTGTTCATCATGGCCCGTAACCGTAAAACTGGCACCACCTTCGATGCTGACCTGTTCACCTACAGGGTACTTGACGCGGTTTAGTGGCGCATTATCTATGGCATAAACGCGGGTTTCATCAACAGCCGGAAAAACGATGGTCATATGGCGGCCATCAATTTTTTCGACAAAGCCTAAACCTAAATCGGCTTCTGTGTTGCTTATCCAGCGCTGCCCAGGGTAAAAATCAGTACTCATTATTCTTTTGTTTATTTGTTAAAGTTGTAAAGTGTAGCCAAAAAAATGCCCGTGCGAAACACGGGCATCATCATAAAGTTAAAAGTCGTATATTTTAATTTTTCGCTTGATCAATCATGCGATGAATAATCGGTGCAAGAATAATTTCCATTGCCATACTCATTTTGCCACCGGGTATAACAATCGTATTACGGCGTGTCATAAATGAATCATGCAGCATATTCAGCAAATACGGGAAATCAATGCAGAATTTTTGAGGATTGCTAAAGCGGATAATAACAAAACTTTCATCCGGTGTGGGTATGTCACGCGCAATAAATGGGTTAGAGGTATCAACGGTGGGCACGCGCTGGAAGTTGATATCCGTGCGTGAGAACTGTGGCGCAATGTAATGTACGTAATCCGGCATACGGCGTAAAATAGTATCAACAATCACTTCAGCATCATATCCACGTTCTGCATGGTCACGATGTATTTTTTGTATCCACTCAAGGTTTACACTCGGTACGACACCAACACCAAGATCAACAAACCGGGATGTATCGACGCCCTGTTTTTCATCAGCAACAAGACCATGCAAGCCTTCGTAGAATAGCAAATCACTACCTGCTTCTATATCTTCCCATGGGGTGAATTCTCCCGACGCTTTATCACAACCCAGGCGCTTGTTGTGTTCTGCGGCTTCTTCATCATTGTGCAGATAGTAGCGTTTTTTACCAATACCCGTTTCGCCGTAATCTTTAAAAATCCTTTCAATAGCAGCGAAATCATTAGCTTCAGGTCCAAAATGACTAAAGTTATTATTGCCTTCTGCTTCTGCTTTTTTAACTTCTTCGCCGAATTGGACGCGACTCAGGCTATGAAAGCTATCGCCTTCAACAATCGCCGGGTTAATGCCTTCACGACGAAAGATATTTTCAAATGCGCGTTTTACAAAGGTGGTTCCAGCGCCAGATGATCCGGTAACTGCAACAACAGGATATTTTTTTGACATGGGGATTCCTCAGATGTTGAATTTTATAAATAGGGTCAGGCATTCTACCTCATGTTAAGCAGAAGCGGAAATTTTGTCTGTAGACAATAACAATAATAGGCAATTATTATTAAACCAGATTGACCCTGATCATAGATTGCGCAGAATAAGCATGATTTATCTATAAACTAGCATAAGTTAACCATAGCAAGGCAATGCCAAAATATCTTGCTCTAGGAGGCTGTGGTACTATCTGCTTGTTATATCACACAAAAGGAGCAAAACATGAGTTTAATGGGAACATTGGGTAAAGTTGCAATGGGCGTTATTGTTGCAAAAGGCATAGGCAAAATGATGGGCGGCAGCCGTGGCGGAAGCGGCGGGGGCCTGGGTGACCTGCTAGGCGGATTAACGGGCGGAGGCGCATCTGCGAATCGTAATCAAACCAGTACAGGTGGTGGTTTGGGTGATCTGCTGGGTGGTTTAACGGGTCAAAATGGCGGTGGTGGACTCGGTGGTATCCTCGATTCACTCAACGGTGGGTCACAGTCTGGCTCTCAAAGCGGCAGTTTAGGTGATATTTTTAATAATGCTTTGCAGGGCAAAGAAGTTGAGGATACCGATGAGCAGGAAAAACAGGCAGAAGTTTTACTGCGTGCGATGATTAACGCAGCAAAATCTGATGGCAAACTGGATGAAAACGAAAAAAAGAAAATTACCGAACACCTCGGTGATGTTTCAGAAGAAGAAGCCCGTTTTGTGCAGCAGGAATTAGCCGCGCCATTGGATGTTAATGCCTTTATTAACAGCGTACCGCGTGGCATGGAAGAGCAGGTTTACATGATGTCTCTGTTTGCTATCGACCTGGATTCAAGGGAAGAGGCACAATACCTGAGCCAATTGGCAAGTGGTCTGAGTATCTCACATGAGGTGTGTAACCAGATACATGAGAAAATGGGCGCACCTGCACTTTTCTCCTGATTTAATCGCCTGAAACTTCCTCGTCTAGCCGAGGCCTCCTGTTGTAGGAGTCCCTGCCTAGGCAGGGAATTGTTTCTAAACAAAAACCATTCATCCGGTATTTTCACCCGCTCAATTTTCTTCTGATAAAATATTAGCACTGTAACAATAATAAAAATAAGCCAAGCAATTAAATAAAGGTGCGAGTATGAATATCGGTATTATCATTTTCTCAAGTTTAATTATTGCCCCACTGGTCTGGGGTGTTTCCATTTACAATATGCTGGTAACGCTTAAAAATAATGCGGACAAATCCTGGAGTAATATTGCTGTGTTGCTCAAGCAGCGTAACAGCGAATTACCCAAGCTGATTGATACCTGTAAACAGCACATGAAGTACGAGCAGGAAACGCTGGAAAAAGTAATAAAAGCGCGCAACCTGGTTGAATCGGCGATGAAAGCTAAAAACATGCAGCAACTAAGTTCTGCAGAAGCACAGCTTGAAGTTGGCTTAAATGGACTATTTGCCGTTGCCGAGAATTACCCGGAACTCAAGGCAAGTGACGCATTCTTGCGTTTGCAAACCCGCATCACTACGCTGGAAGAGAGTATTTCTGACCGCCGCGAATTTTATAACGATAGTGCAGCAATCAACAATACCCGCGTGGAACAGTTTCCCGACAATGTGATCGCCAATGCATTTAACTTCAAGAAATTTGAGTTGCTTGAATTTAAGGCAGAAGAAACGGCTGATGTAAATGTATCGGCTGCGTTTAATTCTTAATAAAAAGTAGTTAAACATCATGCTTGCCGATCTGAAAGGCATATTATATTCATTGATTAGTAGCTGGATTTATCCATTATTAATCGTGCCAGCATTCTGGCTTGATCGCCATGCTCTGATTAATTATCTGGGTATTTTGGGCGCATTAAGCCTGCTCTGGGCGGCGCTGCTTTTTCGTCGTTACAGGCTGATTGAAGATACCGAGCCAACCCGCCTGAGTTCTGCTGCACAGGGTTATGTCGAATTACGTGGCAAAGCGTCGTTGTATGATAATGAAGTCGGCCGTAGCCTGCATTATGAATTGCCTCCCATGGTTTGGTATCGCTATTTTTTCCGTAGTAGCTGGTCGGGCTTTTTCCTGCGCGATGAAAAAGGCCAGTGCACCATAGATCCTCGCGATGCCGAAGTGATTACACCCGTTTATAAATACAACCAGTTCATCTACAACGCGATTTATCCTGGCGAAACCATTTATGCACTGGGGAATCTGGAAACGCTAAAAAAACATAATACCGAGTGGGAGCACAAAGGCTTGATTATTAGCAAGCTGGTTGAATGGAAACGCAACAGATATCAGTTTCTGGATTATTTTGATTCCAACAAAGATGGCATTATTGACGATGCCGAGCTTGATACAGCCAAACAAGCCGCTGAACGCGAAGTTGACCAGGAACTTGATGTTTCCTACCAACAACCCGCTACTCATGTGGTTTCTCGCGCATCAGATGGCCGTCCTTTTATACTCAGCAGCATACATCCAGATTTTCTGGTGAAACGGTATAAAGTGGCAACGATGCTGCACTTGGCGGCCTGGTTATTTTTATTGCTGATTGCTTTATTGTTGCAATAATCTTTCCAAAAAATAACTAAAAACTGATAGCATCGCCTGATTCAGTAATTTACGAGGATTCCGGCTTGTATCAAAAACTGGCTGATCGGCTTAATAAAATCGAACAAAACCAGGCGCAATCTATCTTCAAAGGTGCGTTAACGGGACTTGAAAAAGAAAGCCTGAGGGTTGATGCCGATGGACATATCTCGCTAAAGCCACATCCGGCCGAACTTGGTTCTGCCCTAAAAAATCCCTGGATTACCACCGATTACGCCGAATCTTTGCTTGAACTGATTACACCGCCCTGTGACCGTGGCTATAAATCGCTGGATTTCCTGCTGGATATAGAAACCTTCGTCTACCACAAACTACAGGAACTGGATGACGAATTACTCTGGACCACCAGCATGCCTTGTGTCATTCGTGGCGAGGATGACATTCAAATCGCACAGTACGGTTGCAGTAATGCGGGTAAAATGAAATCCGTTTATCGCCAGGGTCTGGCAGTACGCTACGGCAAAATGATGCAGGTGATTGCCGGTGTGCATTTTAATTATTCATTGGCAAAAGACTTTTGGCCGGAATATCAGGACATGGAAGCCGCTGCTGACATCCATGAGCAAACCTTCATCAATCAGAATTACATGGCGATGACACGTAATATCCAGCGTTTCGGCTGGATAATTCCTTACTTGTTTGGTACTTCACCCGCGATTTGCAAATCTTTCCTTGCTGGTGTTGTTAAACCGGAAAGCATGCGGGTTTTTAATAAAAATACCTGCTACGAACCCTGGGGGACATCGCTTCGTTTGGGTGATATTGGATACACCAACCGCAAAGAAAACAAACGCGGTATCAAGGCAAACTACAATAGTTTGGAGAATTATATTGCCAGCCTGCGTTGCGCCATCACCACACCGCATCCAGACTATGAAAAAATCGGCATAAAAGACGGCGATAAATATTTACAGCTCAACACCAATATCCTGCAAATCGAAAATGAGTATTACAGCAGCGTTCGTCCCAAACAAATACTGCAAGGATTTGAAAAACCGACTGATGCACTGGAAAAACGTGGTATCCAATATGTTGAGCTACGGTCTGTGGACATTAATGCATTTCACCCTGCTGGGCTGACACACCAGCAACTGTATTTTCTGGAAATTTTTATGCTGTTCTGCTTACTCCAGGAAAGCCCTGACATTGATGAAAACGAAGCCAGTGAAATTGATAACAACCAGAATATTGTGGCACACCAGGGACGCAAACCCGGTTTGAAATTACAGCGATTCGGTCAAGCCATTACACTGAAAGACTGGGCCGGTGAATTACTCGACCAAATGAGCCAGATTGCGGATATTTTAAATGCCGCACACCAAAGCACTGACAAGAAAAACTGTTACGCCAACGCCATCAAAACACAGCAAGAACTACTACAAAGTCCTGAATTAACACCTTCCGCAAAGGTACTTGATGATATTATGAAACCAGGTGGCGATGGTAGTTACTATGCCTTTGCCTCACGTAAATCTAATGAACATCGTGATTTTTTTATGCAACGCAAACTTGCTGCGGAAACTCAGCAAAAATTTGAACTTGCCGCACTGGAATCAATCAAACAGCAAGAGCAACTGGAAGCAGAGGATGCAAAAATGGGCTTAGACTTTGAAACCTTTTTGCAACGATACTTTGCCAATAAGCTTTGAA